>JBKKDW010000287.1:0-13982 GCA_046708025.1 Candidatus Limnocylindrales bacterium | reverse complement strand
GGCCTGCGCAAGACCCTCGCCCGGATGGGCATCAGCGCGGTCGCCTCGTACATCGGCGGGGCTCTGATCGACGTCGTCGATCTCGATCCAGCCGTCGTCGCCCGGTGCTTCCCCACGGCCGCGGCATGGCCAGGCCGGTCGACCCTGGTGGATCTGGCCGAGGGCCAGCTTCGTCGCCGCCAGGCAGCACTTGCCATTCCCGAGCCGGCGGCGGGTCGTGAGCCGCGTCTGCCGGATCCCGGGTTCGCCCGCTTCCGGGCGGACGGCGAGGCCCACCTCTTCTCGCCCAGGATCGCCACCGAGATAACGCTCCTGGCCGTTGGTGGACCGGATGGCGTCGCCCCGGGCGACATCGACGCGCGGCTGGCCCGCTACCGCGCGGCTCTCGACCGCCCGGTCGCACACCGCGCCGTGCCGCGCGATGAGCTGCGGATCCGCCGCGTCAAGACACCACTGGCCCTGTCGGAGGTGGAGGACGCCCGATCCATCGTCCGGCGCTTCGTCCTGTCGGCGATGAGCGTGGGTGCGCTGAGCCCGGAAGCGCACCAGACCCTGACCATCGGCATCCAGCGAGTCGGTGGCGCCGCCAACACCGGCGAGGGCGGGGAGGATCCCGCCTGGTACGCGCCGGGCCTGGACGGCCGTCGCCACGACGCGCGGATCAAGCAGGTTGCCTCGGCCCGCTTTGGGGTCACCGCGACCTACCTCGCGCGAGCGGACCAGCTCGAGATCAAGATCGCTCAGGGCTCGAAGCCCGGCGAGGGCGGCCAGCTACCTGGCCGCAAGGCGACGGCCTACATCGCCGCGCTCCGGCGCGGCCAGCCCGGCCAGAGCTACATCAGCCCTCCACCGCACCACGACATCTACTCGATCGAGGACCTCGCCCAGCTGATCGCCGATCTGCGGGCCATCAATCCGCGCGCCCGGATCGGGGTCAAGCTGGTCGCCGGTCGCGGGGTAGGTACGATCGCGGCGGGGGTGGCCAAGGCCGGCGCCTCGTACATCCACCTGTCCGGTCACGCCGGGGGAACCGGCGCCTCGCCACTGTCATCGATCAAGCACGTCGGCGCGCCGTGGGAGCTCGGACTCGCCGAGGTCCACCAGGTGCTGATGCGCAATGACCTGCGTGACCGCGTCGCGCTGCGCTCGGACGGTGGGCTCCAGACCGGCCGCGACCTGCTCGTCGCCGCGCTCCTCGGCGCCGAGGAATTCGCGTTCGGGACCGCGGCGCTGGTCGCCATCGGCTGCGACATGGCCCGCCAGTGTCACCTGGACACCTGTCCAACGGGTATCGCGACGCAGCGCGAGGACCTGCGTGCGAAGTTCAAGGGCACCCCCGACGATGTCGTCCGCTACTTCACGGCGATCGCCGAGGACCTGCGCCGCGAACTCGCGGCCGTCGGGGCGCGCTCGGTCGGCGAGATCGTCGGCGAGAGCCGCCGCCTGCTGCGTCCCGTGCCGGCTGCCCGGGCGGAGCTCGGGCCGGTGATCGGGGCCGATCCATGGCCGGCCAGTGCGACCCGCCGGGCCGATCCGGCCGGGGCCGGGCGCGAGATCGGGCACGCTCCGGCGTCACAGCTCGAGGCTGCGATCGCGGCCGCCTTCCGTGGCCAGGGCTCGGTCACCGCGGCCGGCCTCAGGCTCTCGACCGCGGATCGTTCGTTCGGGGCGAGCCTGACCGGCGCACTGGAGCGAGGCGAGCTGCATGGACCGATCCGGCTCGAGCTGCGCGGCGCCGCCGGGCAGTCGTTCGGCGCCTTCGCCGGGACGGGCGTGGAGCTGCGCCTGACCGGCCAGGCCAACGACTACGTCGCGAAGGGGCTGTCGGGCGGTTCGGTCACGGTTGTGCCCGAAGCTGACCTGGGCGCGACCGCCTCGACGGAGGCGATCGCCGGCAACACGGTGCTCTATGGCGCGACGGCCGGCCGGCTCCATCTCGTGGGGCGCGCAGGGATGCGCTTCGCCATCCGCAACAGCGGCGCCGAGGCGGTGGTGGAGGGGATCGGCCCGCACGGCTGCGAGTACATGACCGGCGGAACGGTCGTGGTCCTAGGGCCGGTCGGAGCGAACTTCGGCGCCGGCATGACCGGCGGTCGAGCCTACCTGTACGACCCAACCGGGCGCCACGCCGCCGCCCTCGACGACCGCAGCGTGGCGGCCGTCCGGCTGGCCTCGGTCCTGGCCGACCGGGTGGACGGACAGGCCCGCCTGATCGAGCTCGTGCGCCTGATGGAGGCCCACCGCTCGGCTGGCTCCGAACTCGCCGACGGGCTGCTTCGCGAGGCCGATCTGGCGGCCACGTTCTGGCTGGTGGAGCCGATCGCCGCGCCGGCCCCGGTCGCCGACGCCACGCCTTCGCAACCAGACCGCAACCCGACCGCAGCCATACCGCTGCCGACGGCCGAGCACGGCGTGCCTACATTTGATCGATGATCCAGCCATCCGATCCTGATCTCCGCACGATCGCCGTCCGAGACGGCCACTGGGCCCCGGTCACGTGTGCCGCGTGTGGCTGCCGCCTGGCGCCGGCCGGCGATGGCTTCGTCCACTTCAATCCGCTCGGCGGACGGGACGCACGGGGCTGCCGGGTCAGTTGCGTGGACGCGGTCCACGACGCCAGGGGGAAACCAATCGCCCTCGCCGTCTGACCCGGCCCTGGCCATCAGGCCGACGGCTCGACCTCGTCGAGGATTCGGTAGCCGACACCGCGCACTGCCACGACCTGCGGACCACCGGCCGCCTGGACCTTGGAGCGAAGCCGGGCAAGGTGAGGCTTCAACCAGAGCAGGTCGGGGTCCGATTCGGCCGGCCAGCCGGCGCGCGCGAGCTGCAGGTGCGGGACGATGTCGCCGCCGGCGCGGACCATGGCCTCGAGCAGCCGGAACTCGGTCGGCGTCAGGGAGAGGGCCGTCCGGCCAACCCGCGCTTCGTGGCGGCCCGGCTCCAGCACGAGCTTGCCGGTCGTCAGCGGCCCGCCCGCGTTGCTGCCTTGACCGCCGGTGCGATCCACCCGGCGCATCACGGCGCTGATCCGGGCCAGCAGCTCGGCCTTGCCGAACGGCTTGGTCAGGTAGTCGTCCGCGCCGATGCCCAGGGCGCGCACCTTGGCTGCCTCCCCGCTCTCCCCGGACAGGACCAGGATGGGTGCCGGGCCGGCCGCCCGAATCTGGCCGGCGACGTTGAACCCGTCCGGGCCGGGCATGGCCAGGTCCAGCAGCACCAGGTCCGGGTGCTCCTCTCGGAAGCGCTTGACCGCGGTCAGCCCGTCGTAGGCGGTGATGACCTGGTGTCCCTCGGTGCCGACGAGGGCCGTGATCGCTCCGACCATGGCCGGATCGTCGTCGACGACGAGGATGCGCAGGGGGCGGCTAGGCATGCTGATCATGGTCCTCGTTCCTGGGAGCGCTCGGGCGCATCAGATGGCCACGGCGGCGGGCATGGCGACGACGAACCGGGCGCCATGCGGCCAGGCGGGCTCGCACCACAGGCGAGCACCCATCGATTCACCCAGGCGCTTGGCGGCGTACAGTCCGATCCCGGAACCTCGGGCGGTGTGCGTGTCGCGCCGGGCGTAGGGTTCGAAGATTCGTTCGCGCCACTCATCGGGGATGCCCGGACCCTCATCCGAGACGCCCACCTGGACGACTCCCTCGTGGAGTGCCCAGTCGATCCGGATGGCGGTGTCGGGTGGCGCGTATTTAACGGCATTCTCGACCAGGTGCTCCAGGATCTGGCGCAGCCGTGGCGGGTCGGCCAGGGCATGCAGCCGGACGCTCGGCACGAACTCGACCGGATGGCGGTCCAGGAGCGGACGGAGCGAGGTGACCACCTCACCGACCAGGGCTTCGAGATCGACCGGCGTGACCGACGCGGGCCCCTCGGGAACCACCCGCACGGATGCCAGGATCGAGTCGACCAGGCGGTCGAGCCGCTCGATCTGCTCCAGCGTTGCCCGATGCCAGGTCGCACGCGTCTCGCGCCTGGCCAGATCGCGCGACACGCGGCCGCTCAGGGGCGGTTCGTCGGCGAGCAGGTCCGTGTAGGCGCGCACGACGGCCAGCGGCGTCCGAAGCTCGTGGGTGACCAGCGCGATCAGCTCGCTGCGCGCCTCGTCGATGGCCTTGAGCGCCTCGACCCGCGCCTCGGCCTCGCTCTGCTGCCGGCCTTTCTCGATGATCCCGGCCAGCAGGTCGGCCACGGCCCGGAGCTGGGCCACGTCCGCCTCGGTGAAGTCGCGCGGCTGCTCCGTCTGGACGTTGAGGACCCCCACGATCTGGTCGTGCCAGGTCAGCGGAACGGACAGCATGGAGGCGACGAAGCGGCGCTGGTCGATGCCGCGCACCCACAGGAAGCGCGGATCGGCCTTGACATCGGGGATCACCAGCGGCCGCCGGTCGGCCGCCACGCGGCCGGTCACGCCCTCCCCGAATGGAACCCGCGCCCGGCCGATCTGGAAGCGATCGAGGCCGTTGGTCACGGCCAGGGTCAGGTACGCTCCATCGCGATCCAGGAGGTAGAGCGAGGCGACATCCGCGTGGAGCACATCGCGCGTCCGATCCACGACCGTTTCGAGCAATTCGTCCCAGGTCCGCGCGGTGGTCGCCAGGCGGGCGATCTCGTGGAGGAAGCGGAGCTGCTCGAGCTGGTCGGCACCGCTCATTGGCGCGCGCACCGGCGGCGTCGGGTCGAGGGCGCCGGCCGGCCGTGGGCTGGAGCGAAGCGAGGTCACGGCCAACACGATACAAGCCTAGGGAAGGTTGCCGGTCCGGATGGTTGCGGCGCGGTGGCGGCTTGGAAGCGGAACGGTCGAGCCAGCGGCGGATCCGGCGGCGGATCGTGAGCGTGCGCCAGAACCCGCGCTTGAACGCGAGCCGCCCTTCGGCGGCGGTCGCGGCGGAGCCCGGCGGGATCGGGACGGCCGGGGCGCGTGATCCGCTGGCGGTCGAGGTCCGCCTGCTCGGCGCCCTGCTCGGCCAGGTGATCGCGGAACAGGCCGGCCCGGAGCTGTTCGACCTGGTGGAGCGCATTCGCGGCCGGACGATCGCGCTGCGCCGGAACGATGATCCACGCGAGCGCGCTCGCCTGGACGACGATCTGCGCGGGCTCGACCTTGGTGCGGCCGAGGCGGTGATCGGGGCGTTCACGCTCTATTTCGGCCTGGCCAACCTGGCCGAGGCCCACGGCCGCGTCCGGGCGCTCCGCCGTCGCGAGCGCGCCGCCCGCGACGGGGTGCTCGACGATTCAGTCGCCGAGGCTGTGCACCACCTGCGCAGGCTCGGGCGGACCGACCTCGAGCTCGACGCGCTGATCGAACGCCTTGCTGTCTCGCCGGTCCTGACCGCCCATCCGACCGAGGCGCGCCGACGCACCACGCTGCTGGCCCTGCGCCGTTGCGGTGCCCTGCTCGAGCAGCTCGACGATAGCCGCCTCACGCCTTCCCAGGATCGGGAGCTGCGGAGGCGCCTGCGCGAAGAGATCACCCTGCTCTGGCGAACGTCGGACCTGCGCCTGGTGGCGCCATCGCCACTCGATGAGGTGCGTACCGCGATGGCGTTCTTCGACGCCACCCTGTTCACCGTCGTCCCCCGGCTTTATCGAGCCCTCGACGCCGCGCTCGATCCGCCGACCGGGCGCAGTCCGAACCCAGCCACCGATTCTGGCCGGAGCGGCACCCGACCACCACGGGTTGGGCCCTTCCTGCGCTGGGGCAGCTGGATCGGTGGCGACCGGGACGGCAATCCGGAGGTGACGGCCGAGGTCACCGAGAAGACGCTCCGGATCCACGCCGATCACGTCCTGCACGGCTACGAGGCGGTCGCCACCCGGCTGATGCAGACGCTGGCCGCGGCGGCCTCGGCGGAGCGCGTCTCGCGTTCGATCGTGTCGCGCCTGGCGCGCGATGCCGAGGACCTGCCCGAGACGGCCCGCCAGCTGCGGCGCCGCTTCCCGGACGAGCCATACCGCCAGCGGTTCGGGTTCATCGCGGAACGGCTGCGCCGAACGCGGGCGGCACTGACTGGCGAGCCGGCGCCACGGACCGGCCGCTATGGGGGGCCCGGGGACCTGGACGCGGAGCTTGCCGAGATCCAGGGCGCGCTCGTGGGGGATCGCCTGGAGCGCGTCGCCTGGGGCGAGGTCCAGGAGCTGCGCTGGCAGCTGGGCACGTTCGGCTTCCATGTTGCGTCGCTCGAGATCCGCCAGCACGCGGCGGTTCACTCGGCGGCGCTCGACGCGCTCCGCACGGGCCTCCCGGCGACCACCGAGCTATCGGTTGGCGTGAGTCTGGGCGAGGTGCTCGCCACGTTCCGGGCGATCGCCGATGCCCAGGCGCGCTTCGGGGTGGAGAGCTGCCGGCGCTATGTCGTCAGCTTCACCGCGTCGGCCTCGGACGTGACCGACGTCCTGGAGCTGGCCCGCCTGGCGGCGGCCGAGGAGGGGTCCGACGCCAGGCCTCCTGCGCTGGACATCGTCCCCTTGTTCGAATCGAGCGCGGCGCTCGCGGCCGCCGGGCCGATTCTCGCCGCGCTCCTCGACGATCCGTCGTATCGGGCGGGGGTCGTGGGTCGTGGCGATCGCCACGAGGTCATGCTCGGCTACTCGGATTCGAACAAGGAATCCGGGTTCCTCGCGGCCGCATGGATGCTCCACCAGGCGCAGTCCGCGCTGATCGAGGTGGCCCGATCGCGCGGCGTGGAGCTAACCATCTTTCATGGGCGCGGCGGCGCCATCGGTCGTGGTGGCGGACCAACCAACCGGGCCATCCAGGGGCTGGCCCCGGGTTCCGTGGATGGCCGCCTGAAGCTGACCGAGCAGGGGGAGGTCGTGGCCGCCAATTACTCGGACGCCACGATCGCCCGGCGCCACCTCGAACAGGCGACTGGGGCCGTGCTGCTGGCGTCCACACCCGAACACGCCGCCCGGCTCGAGGGGGCGCTGGTGGCCGGGGCGCCGATCATGACCGAGCTCGCGACGACCTCGCTGGCCGCCTATCGAGCGCTCGTCCACGATGATCCCGGCTTTGCGTCCTTCTTCCGCGATGTGACCCCGATTCGCGAACTCTCGGACCTGCGTCTCGGCTCGCGCCCGGCGGCGCGTGGCCGGCGTGATGCGGCGCCGACGATCGATAGCCTGCGCGCCATTCCGTGGACGTTTGCGTGGGCCCAGGCCCGGATCAATCTGCCCGGCTGGTATGGCCTGGGCACCGCGCTCGAGGCCTATCGCGCGGCCCACGGTAACACCGGCCTCGACGAGATCGCGAGGCTCGCCAGTGATTGGCCGTTCCTGTCCAGTCTCCTCGACAACGCCGAGATGAGCCTGGCCAAGGCGGACATCGGGGTGGCCCGACTGTATGCGGCGCTGGCCACGAATCCGGGCGACGACCGACGCTGGAACGCCATCGAGTCCGAATTCCGACGAACGAGCGCGCTGCTCTCCCGTGTGACCGGGCGTGAGCAGCTGCTCGACGGTTCGCCGGTGCTGCAACGTTCGGTCGCCCTGCGCAACCCATACGTGGACTCGCTGTCCGAGCTGCAGGTGCGCCTCCTGGCCAGGTTGCGCGCGCTCGCTCCAGACGATCCGGAGCGCGAGCGGGTGCTCCGTCTGGTCCAGCTGACCGTCAACGGCGTGGCGGCCGGCCTCCAGAGCACCGGCTAACCTGTTGCGCGCCGGGCGTCCCCGCCGCGTCCGGCCAGGGGTTGACCGCGTTTGACCGATTGAGGCGCGACCGCTACCGTACGCGGGCGGGGTGGAGCAGCGGCAGCTCGTCGGGCTCATAACCCGAAGGTCGTCGGTTCGAATCCGACCCCCGCAACCAGATTGCCTGCACCCTGAACCCCGGGTCCGACCGCCCGGGGTTCTTCCTTAGTCTGGCGCTGGACGTGATTGCCACGGAGGTTGTTGACGCTCCCAGGAGGGTGCCCATCTCCGCATAACCGCTCCACCAGACTGGTACGGATTGGAATCTCGGCTCGCGAGGCCCGCATCCCGTGCATCCAGCCGGAATCCGGCTCGCTCTGAGCGTGGATCTGCGCCCACGCTTCGATCCAGCGCCATGAGCTCATCTGTACCAGTCCCTCGGTGCGGTTATGCGAAATGCGCAGGCCGCGGCCGCGATCGTCAACAATCTGTCCGGCGCTGGTCCAGGGACAGCCCCCGCGGCTGACGAAGGCCCTCAGCGGCTCATCGAGCGGTAGCGGCCACGCTGAGTGGCCCGAAGATGGCGATGATCACGACTACCCAGACGAGGGTGACCAGGACCGCGTTCTCGGACGGGAAGCTATCGGAGGCATACGGATTCGGGTTGCCCCAGAGATCGCGCAGCGCGCCGGTGAGGGCGCTGGTCGGGTTCCATTCAGCGACCGGCTGGAGCCAGGACGGCAGGGTCTGGGGCGGAACGAATACGTTTGAAAAGGAACGTGACCGGAAAGAGGACCGTAAAGATAACCTGTTGGGCGACCTCGGGGGTTGGCACGTTCAGTCCCATCCAGATGCCGAGCCACGACATCGCAAAGGCGAACAGGAGGAGCACAGGCCGATCACCCGGCGTAGCTGCTCCGCCTGGCGGACCACGTCGAAGCCGGCCACGCTGGCGCGACCGGCATCGGGCCGCAGGAGCGTGGCGAGAACCCGGACCGCGGTGGTCTTGCCCGCCCCGTCGGGGCCGAGCAGACCGAGCACCGTGCCCTCCTCAACTTCGAGATCGAGCCCGTCGAGCGCTCGGACCTCGGTCTTGCGCGTCTTGTAGATCTTGACCAGGCCCTCGGCCACGATCGCGCTCATGCAGGACCTCTCGCGTGGGCGCGTTTTGGTGGGGAGACCAGGTGTAGGAGCTGGAGGCCGGTCAGACCCTGCCCAGGTCCGTGAGGATGCGCTGCGCCGCCAGCTTGCCCGGGGCGCCCATCACGCACCCGCCGGGGTGCGTGCCCGAGCCGCACTGGTAGTACCCGTCGATCGGGGTGCGGTACTGGCTCCAGCCGGGCGCGGGTCGGAAGAAGTACATCTGCGGTGTCAGGAACTCACCGGCGAAGATGTTGCCCTCGGACAGGCCGACCGTTCGTTCGATATCGAGCGGGGTGACCACTTCGCGGTGGAGGACCAGCTCGCCGAAACCCGGGAAGAACCCCTCGAGCGTGCGCTGCACGGTATCGCCCAGGTTCTCGCGCTCGGCGTCCCAGTCGCTCTCGCGCAGGCGGTAGGGCGTGTAGGCGACGAACGAGCTCATCACGTGCTTACCGGGAGGTGCCATATCCGGGTCGATCGTCGACTGGATCGCGCAGTCGATGTAGGGCCGTGAGCTGTACCAGCCGTACTTGGCCTCATCGAACGCCCGCTCCAGGTAGTCCATCGAGGGGCCGATGTTGATGAAGCCGCGGTACTGGTCCCCGCGGTCGCCCAGGGACGGGTACCTGGGCAGGCCGTCCAGCGCGAAGTTGACCTTGGACGAGGTGCCCCCGAAGCGGAACCGGCGGATCGTCTCGACCAGGTCGGTCGGCAGCTCGCGCGGGTTGACCAGCTCGAGGAACGTGCGGCGCGGGTCCAGGGCGCTGATCACGGTGGTGGCCCGATATTCCGTCCCGTCGGCGAGGGCAACGCCGGTCGCCCGGCCGCCATGCGTGATCACCTGTGCTACCGGCGATTCGAGGAGGATCTCCGCGCCGAACGAGCGCGCCGCTCTGGCCAGCACCTGGGTGAAGCCGCCGTTGCCGCCCTTGTGGAAGGCCCATGCCCCGAACTCGCCGTCGTACTCGCCGATCGAGTGGTAGAGCAGCACCAGGCCCGAGCCCTGCGAGCGCGGCCCGACCTTGGTGCCGATGATGCTGGACGAGGCCAGGTAGCCCTTGACGATGTCCGACTCGAAGTAGTCGTCCAGGAAGTCGGCCGCACTGCCGGTCAGCAGCCGCACCGTGTTGTGCAGCACGCGCTTGTCCATCCTGCGAAAGCGCGAACCGAGCGCCGCCAGCGCGACCAGCTCCTGCGGGTCGTCGCTGAAGATGTCCGGCGGCGGCGCGTCCAGCAGCGGCTTCAGCGCCTGGCAGACCATCTCCATGTCGTGGGTGTACTGCTCGTAGGCGTCGGCGTCGTGTTGGCTGTGGCGGGCGATCTCGGTCTGGTTCTGGTCATGGTCCTGGCCCAGCCACAGGTAGTCGCCATTCTCCATCGGGGCGAAGGTCGAGGACATCAGCAGCGGCATGAAGCCGTGCCTCGGCAGCTCGAGCTCGTGGATGATGTCCGGCCGGAGCAGGCTGAGGGCGTAGGAGAAGGTCGTGAACTGGAAGCCCGGGTGGAGCTCCTCGGTGATGGCCGCCCCGCCGACCAGGTGGCGGCGTTCGATGATCAGTGTCTTGAGGCCGGCCCTGGCCAGGTAGGCGCCGTTGACCAGGCCGTTGTGGCCGCCGCCGACGACGATCGCGTCGTAGGTTCGGTCAGTCGTTGGATCGGCGGGCGTCGCGGGCGATGTGGACCTGGGCATGTCAGGCTGTCTTTCGGGGCGGATTGTAGAGCGGCAGGCGGGCGGTCCTGGCGGTGACGTATTCGTATCGGTGGTTGACGTCGACTTCGAGCCGGACCGGCGAGCCCGGCCTGGCGAGCTCGGGCCGGACCCGGGCCATCGCGATGTGGCGCTGGAGCATCGGGGAGTACATGAAGCTCGTGGCATAGCCGACCTGCTGGACGGCGTCGTCGTACACGAACAGCTCCTCCTGGACCGGCGCGTGGTTCTTGGGCGGGATGAGGCCCGCCCCCGAATAGACCCGGTCGTAATCCTGCCAGTCGAGGACGAGGCCGGTCAGCCGCCAGCGCGACGACCCATCGGCCAACTCGCGCTCCAGGGCCCGGCGCCCGATGAACGCTCGATCGTCACCGATCAGATCGCGGAACATCCAGCCGAGTCCGAGCTCGAACGGCGTGGACCGATCCTCGTCTGTCCAGGCGAAGCGACTCGACGAAAAATCGACATCGAGCAGGAGCAGGCCGGCCTCGATCCGGAGCATGTACAGCGCGGCGAGGCCGAATGGCAGCACACGGTGACCGCCCACGGAGTCCCAGATCGTGTCCCAGACCCTGAGGGCGTCGCCAGTCTTGATCCAGATCTCGAAGCCCAGGTCGCCGCTGTATCCCGTCCGCGACACCGTCACCGGGGAGCCCGCGATTTCGCCGGTCGTCAGGCCGAAGTAAGGGAGCGTGGCGGCGGCGGGGACCAGTCTTGCCACCAGGTCGCGGGAGCGCGGCCCCTGCACGGCGAGGACGCCAAGGTCGTGGCTGACTTCCTCGATCCGGACGTCGTCGCGACCGATGAGATCGGAGAACCAGGCCAGGTTCGGCTCAGCGGCGGTCAGCAGGTAGTCGTCCCCGGCGAGACGCAGGATGACGCCGTCCTCGATCACGAATCCACGGTCGTCGCACCAGACCGTGTACTGGGCGCGGCCGGGCTCGCAGGTCCGAATGTCGCGGGCCAGCACCCCGGCCAGAAAGCGTTCCGCGTCGGGGCCATGAATCCGGTACTTGTGGAGCGGCGACGAGTCGAAGATGCCGGCGCCGGTGCGGACCGCGAAGTATTCGAACTTGTCCGACATCTGGTAGCGGTCGGCGGCAAGGTGGCCGGACCAGTGGCTCCACAGGCCGGTCTCGTTGAGCGCGCTGGTGCGCTCGTGGAACGGTGTCGTCCGGATCATGCCGCCCTCGCTACGGAACATGCGCGACGGCTAGGGTAGCCCGCGGCGCGCCCTTGTGGAGGACGTCCCGCCGACTGAGTCCCCGGGCTACGATCCTGTCAACTGTTCATGACGTGGGCATTAGGCGTGATCCACCGGCCAGGTGGAACCGCACCACGCCGGATTTCTCGCGACCTGAGCGTGAGCAGGCATGATCCTGGTGCCGAATCCGCACCTCAAGCCCTCGATGCGAGCCTAATGCTCGCCTGCTGCGCATCTGGCAGGAAACCGGCTCAGGATGGGGTCTCAGCGCAGGGCCGCACGGGCGCCGGGTCTACTCCCACCGAAACGTTCGAACCGCAAGCGCCACGGCGCCGCCACCCCAGGCGGCCAGGACGGCGAGCGGTGGGCCCGCGTCCGCACCTGAGCCGAGGGCGACCCGGAACGCATCGGCGAGGGCCGCGGCCGGCAGCACACCCGCAACGGTTGCCAGCGGGCTCGGCAGCTGATCGACTGGCACGAGGATTCCCCCGAGCAGGAGCGCGGCGATGAACAGCGCGTTGGCCAGCGCCAGGGTCGCCTCGGCCCGAAGCGCGCCGGCCATGAGGAGACCGAGCCCGGCAAACGTGATGGTGCCCGCGACCAGCGCCAGCAGCAGCAGCGCCGGCGAGAAGCCAGGTCCCGCGTTCCAGTCGAGTACCAGCGCCGCTATCGCAACGAGCAGCACGACCTGGAGGAACTCGACGATCAGCATCGCGCCGATCTTGGCGGCCACGAGATTTGTCCGGGTCAGCGGCGAGCCGCCGAGCCGCTTGAGCACACCGTAGCCGCGCTCGTAGGCGGTCGAAATTCCCAGGTTGACCAGGCTCGTGGCTATGACCGCGAGGGCGAGCGATCCTGGCAGCAGGAAATCGACCGACCGCCCGGGCGCGGCGGGCGCCACGCCGACTGACGCGAAGAAGACGAAAACGACGACAGGAAGGATCAACGTGACCAGCACGTTCTCGCCCCGGCGGGCCGTGAGCCGCAACTCGGTGCCGGCCTGGGCGAGGGTCGCGGCGAGCGGTGAGGCCGGCTGGCTCATGATGCGCGGCCCCCCGCGTCCCCGGCGCCTGAGCCCGGCCCCCCCGAGACCGGTCCGCCCGCGCCCCCAGGGCCGGTGCCCCGGACTAGCTCCAGGTAGACCTCCTCCAGTGTCCCACCGGTCGTCCGCAGCTCGGAGATCAGGAGATTGGCGCCGGCGCACCAGCCGGCCAGCGCAGCGATCAGCGCGGGCTCGGGCGCGGCGCCTTCGAGCCGGTAGCGACCGGCATCCGTCTCGGGCACGACGGCCGCGCCAGCCCGCGCGGCGGCCAGCTCGCGACCGAGGGCGGCGAACTCACCCGCCGTCAGCGACCGGTCAAGCCTGAACCGCAGCCGTGGTCGGGCGCCTGCCGCGAGTTCCGACGGCGACCCCGACGCCACGATCCGACCCCCGTTGAGCACGCACACCCGATCGGCCATCCGCTCCACCTCGCCGAGGTCGTGGCTGGTCAGCAGGATCGCCGCACCTTTGGCACGCAGTCCGGCGACGATCTCGCGCGTCGAGGCGCGGGCTTCGGGGTCCATGCCCGCGGTCGGCTCGTCGAGGATCACGACCTCGGGCCGTCCGACGAGTGCCAGCGCGAGGCCCAATCGCTGGCGCTCGCCGCCGGACAGGCGCCGATAGCGGGTCCGGGCGACCGTCCGCAGCCCAACCAGATCGAGCAGTTCGTCGGCGTCGCGCGGGTCTGCGTGGAATCGGCCGTACTGGATCAGTGTCTCGCGCGGCTCGGCGCGCGGGTCGATGCCGCCGCCCTGGAGCATCAAGCCGACGCGAGCCCGCAGGCGTGGACCGCCGTTCGCCGGATCCATCCCGAGCACCCGGACCGTGCCCCCATCCGCGCGCCGGTAGCCTTCCACGATTTCCACGGTCGTGGTCTTGCCTGCGCCGTTCGGGCCGAGCAGCGCGACCAGCTCGCCGGGCGCGATCGAGATGGAGACGCCATCGAGCACGGTCCGCTGGCCGTAGCACTTGACCAGGCCATCCACGAACACCGCCGGCAGGCCCGAATCGCCCCGTTCGGAGCCGACCGTCATGGGGCGATTCGCCGGTACTGCCGTTCGAAGTCGGTGTCTGTCAGCTCGCCGATCTGGATCGATCGAATGAAACCGGAAGCATCGATGAAGTACGTCTGTGGTCGGGCGGCCACGCGATAGGCGATCTTGAGCGACTTGTCCGGGTCGACCACGGTCGGCCAGGTGGCGCCGTACTCGCCGACGAACTCGCGCGCCGGCTCGGGCGGGTCGTCGGTC
>JBKKDW010000286.1:0-6092 GCA_046708025.1 Candidatus Limnocylindrales bacterium | reverse complement strand
GGTCCGCGCCGGTCGCCTCGGGCGCGACGGTCCGGTAGCGGTCGGATGGCGGACGCGACAGCCGGCGCTCGCCCGGAGTAGGAGGCGGCGCGGCCGGTGGAGCCGTGGTGGATGGATCCTCCGGAGTGGGCGGGTCGGTCATCGTCCAATCGTAGCCGGACGCCCAGCCCGGGTCCGGTGGTGGTCGACGGATCGACCGTCCAACGAACATCGGCCGGGTTGACCGTCGATCAAGGGTCGCCCGCCCTCGGTTGGCGCAGCCGTCGACCGATTGACGGCCGAACCCCGTGCTTGGGCCCCGGTCGCGGTGTTCCTGACTGCCAGCTTCGCCGGATGGTCGATCGGTGGACCAGCCGGGCAACCGGGGCCGGCTCTGCCTGCTGCGGCGCGCGAGAGTCACATGGCGGCACACGGGGCTCCACGCTAGACTCAGCCATCGTGAGCCACCCTAGCCTGGGCCTGCCGCCGCTCGATCTGACCGCCGGGTTCCGGGACGCGGCCGAGAGAATCCGGGCCAACGCGGCGCGCCTCGCCGCGCGGGCACTGACCGTGGCCATTGACGCCGACCCAACGATCCGCACGCGTCACGACGAAGCCGGCCAGCGCCACCTCCTGCGCGACGCCGAGCTGATCGCCGAGCGCGTCGCACTCGCCGTCGCGGCCAACGATCCGTCGCCGGCACGGGACTATGCGGACTGGACGTCGGCGGTCTATCGGCGCCGAAGGATTCCGATGGACGACCTCGTGGCTCTATGCGAGGGACTTCGGGCCGCCTTCCCGAGCGTCCTTGCGCCGGGCGAGTTGCCGGCAGCCTCGGCGGCCCTGGACGCGGCGATCGAGGTCTATCGCTGGCACCGCCGACTGGCCGGTGACGCCCGCAAGAAAAACGCGTTCGTGCAGTTCCTGTACAAGGGCGGCTGACGATGACGATCAAGTGGGTTCAGCAGGATCCGCTCGTGCTTAACGGCGAGCCGTTCTGCTACAACTCTCGGCTCACCGTCCGCCAGCTCCTGGAGCTGCGCTCGAATGGTTATGACCTGACCCGCGTGCTCAACGATCACCCCGAGCTGCGCGCCGTCGGTATCGCTGCGGCGTATGCCTATGCAGCCGCGCATCGCGAGCGCTACGCCGACTTCTTCGAGGCCGACGGCTCACTCAACGGGCCCGGCTACACCGACGCCGAGGCGGCCATCCTGCCCGCCCAGTACCGGATTCCAGGCGTCGTCCTGCGTTCGGCCGAACCCGTTGGCTGAGCTCGCCCGACCAGCCCGAGCAGGCCCCACGTCGACCGAGTGGTACGCTCATCCGGATCTACCCGGAGACGGCACATGACTGACAGCACGACATCAACGGCAACACCCACCGCCCAACCGCCCGCCGACACGACCGCCTTCGATCCAGCGCGACGGGCCACCGAGCTGGCGATCCTCGACGCCCTGCGAGCCGTAGTTGACCCCGAGATCGGGATGAACGTGGTCGAGTTGGCACTCATCAAGCAGATCCTGCTAGGACCTGATTCGACCGAGGTCAAGATGATCCTGACGACGCCGTTCTGCCCGTACGCGGGGTCAATGATCGCGCAGGTCAAGGAGCAGGCGGAGTCGGTCGTCGATCACGAGGTCAAGGTGACCCTCCTGGCCGAGCGCTGGGATCCGCGCGACGCGGGCTTGATGTGGTAACCCGTCACCGTCAAGGAGATCATGTCCGATGAACCAGAACCCGATCCAGAGTCCGTTCGCGACGCCATCCATGCTCGGGGTCAAACCGGACGCCCGACTCGCCTCGGCCTTCCTGACCCAGGCCTTCGTCTGGATGTTCGTTGGCCTGCTGGTCACGGCCGGGGTGGCCTGGGCCGTGCAGTCGAACGAGCGACTCCTCCAGTTTGCCTCCGAGAACTTCTTCATCCTGTTCATTGCCCAGCTCGGGCTGGTCCTGGGGATCAGTGCCGGCATCACCCGGATCAACGCGACGCTGGCCCTGGCACTCTTCTTCGTCTATGCCGCCACGCTCGGGGTGACGATCGGCCTGATCGTCATGGTCTACACCCAGACATCGGTGGTGACCGCGTTCCTGTCCGCCTCGGCCATGTTCGGAGCCGCCGCGCTCTACGGCGCGACGACCAAGCGCTCGCTCGCGGGTCTCGGCGGCATCCTGTTCATGGGCGTGGTCGGCATCCTGGTGGCCTCGCTGCTCAACATCTTCCTCGGCAACAGCATGCTGTCGTGGGTGATCTCGGCCGTCGGTGTCGTCATCTTCACCGCCCTGACGGCCTACGACGTACAGCGCATCCAGGCCGGCGACCTGGCCGCCCGGACCGGTTCGATGGAGAAGGCGGCCGTGATCGGGGCCCTGCACCTGTACCTGGACTTCATCAACATCTTCCTGTTCATGCTCCGGCTGGTCGGCAACCGCAACTGATTGCTCGCGAGCCCGCGCCCGCAGACCGGGCACCGAGGTCGGTACCGATTGAAACTGGGGAGCGCACCCGCCCTCGGGACGCGCCGATGCGGCCCGCTTAATCGACCGCAGTCTGCGCGACGGCCTCAGGCTCCCGGCCGCCGGCCGGTGGCACGGCAAACTCGCGCCGAGCCGACGCGCGACGCAGGCATCGCCAGCCTCCACATCTACACGTTCAACGCGGTAAGGGCCACGGAGGCGTGGCGGGGTTCATGGATCGAAACCCTGCGTCTCGTGGGTTCGGCGTGACGGATCTCGCCCTGCTAGTGGCGTGCCTCGACGCAGGCGCTCGGTTGCAACCTCCTCGTGCAACGCGACGACGAGATCCGTCCCAAGGTTTTGGTTCAGCCAGACTTCAGCCAGCTTGCCGCATCATTGGCGGGCAGGCACGGAGCGAGGAGCGCGATGCGGGTACTGGTGGTCGAGGACGAGAAGCGACTCGCCGCAGGGCTGCGGACCGGCCTCGAGGCGGACGGTTTCGCGGTCGATGTCGCCGCCAACGGGACCGACGGACTATGGCTGGCCCGCGAGAATCCGTATGACGCGATCGTGCTGGACATCCTGCTGCCGGGGATCAATGGCTTCGAGATCTGCGAAACACTGCGTCGCGACGGGGTCTGGACACCGATCCTCATGCTCACTGCCAAGGACGGCGAGTGGGACGAGGTGGAGGCACTCGATACCGGCGCCGACGATTACCTGACCAAGCCATTTTCCTACCCGGTCCTGGTCGCCCACCTGCGAGCTCTTGTTCGTCGTGGGGCACCGGAGCGCCCAGCCCTGCTCGAAGCCGGCGACCTGCGCCTCGATCCAGCCTCCCGACTGGCGTCTCGGGGCGAAGTCGCGGTGGCGCTCACTGCCCGCGAGTTGTCGCTCCTGGAGTTCCTGCTCCGCCGGCGCGGCGAGGTCGTCTCCAAGCTGGACATCCTGGCCCACGTCTGGGACGACGACTTCGAAGGGGACCCGAACATCGTCGAGGTCTATGTCCGGCACCTGCGCAACAAGCTGGATCGGCCGTTCGGTCGCGCGTCGATCGAGACGGTCCGCGGCGCCGGGTACCGCCTGGCGGCCGATGGTGGTTGACGGTGGCTGACCGGGACGCCCCCGTTGTCGGCCGGACACGGGCGCGGCTGTCGACCGTGCGGGTGCGGATGACCAGCGGTGCGGTCGCGGTCGTCGGTCTCGCGTTGCTCCTCGGGTCGGTCGCCTTGGTCGTCGTCCTGCGCGACACCCTGACCGAGAATGTTCGCTCGGCGGCCGAGCTCAAGGCCGAGGAGGTCGCCGCCCTGATCCTGGCAGGGAGCTCCGCGTCGGCGGCGGTAGCCGCCGCCCCGGCCGATCCGGACGAACAGTTCGTGCAGGTGCTCGATGTGAATGGGGCGGTCATCGGGTCCAGCCCGAACGTCGCGGGCCTGGGCCCGCTCGCCCTGCCGCCGCCCGACGCCTCGGTCGAGATCCAGCTTCTGCTCGGCGACCACGGCGGCTTCCTCGTCGTGGCCGCCCCGGCCGCTGGGCCCGGTGTGCGATCCACGGTCATCGTCGGACGGGTGCTCGACGACGTGCGCGATTTCACCATCGCCCTGACCGGCCTGCTGCTCGTTGGCCTGCCGGCGCTGCTGACGATCGTGGCGGTCACGACCTGGAAGATCGTCGGCCGCGCGTTGGCCCCGGTGGAGGCGATCCGGGCCGAGGTCGATGAGATCTCGGCCAGCGGGCTGCATCGGCGCGTGCCGGAGCCAGCGGGACGCGACGAGATCGGCCGCCTCGCGTCGACGATGAACCGCATGCTCGGACGCCTGGAGACGGCGCAGACTCGCCAACGCAGCTTCGTGTCCGACGCGTCACACGAGCTGCGCTCTCCGGTCGCGAGCATTCGCCAGCACGCGGAGGTCGCCCTGGCCCACCCGGATCGGACGACCGTGCTGGAGTTGGCAGAGACCGTCCTGGCCGAGGACGTGCGCATCCAGCGCCTGGTCGAAGACCTGTTGCTGCTGGCCCGCGCCGACGAGCGAACCCTGGCGCCGGGCGACCAGCCGGTCGACCTCGACGACATCGTCCTCGACGAGATCGCGCGCCTGCGCGACATGACCGAGCTGGAGATCGATGGTCGGGCGATCTCCGCCGGTCGCGTTCGCGGCGACCCGGCGCAGCTGCGGCGGATGATCCTCAACCTGGTCGAAAACGCGGCGCGCCACGCCCGATCGCGCATCGCGTTCAGCCTCGGCGAACGCGACGACGGCTTCGTCGTGCTCCGGATCGACGACGACGGGGCCGGCATCCCGATCGACGATCGTGAACGAATCTTCGAGCGGTTCGTGCGCCTTGATGAGGCACGCGCGCGCGACCATGGGGGTTCGGGACTGGGGCTGGCCATCGTGTCGGAGGTCGCCGCCGCACATGGCGGGACCGTCGTCAGCACGGACGCGCCGGGAGGCGGCGCTCGCCTCGAGGTCCGCCTGCCCGTCCTCGCGGACTGACCCGGGCCATCGGTCGGCCCGTCGCGCCCGAGGCGCCCGCCGCGAGATCCTTTCAGCGGCGTTCAGCGTCCATTCAGCGACGGGTGCGCACAGTGGGGACCGCAGCCGCGGGAGCGCATCGAGCGCCCACCAGGCCGCCTCAACCCTGGGACGGATGAAATGAACCGAACGACCAAGCTGCTGGTAGGCGGCGCCCTCGCAGTCGCGCTGGCGGGCAGCGCATGCGGCGGGGGACCGAGCCACTCGTCTGGGCGTCGCCCGAGCGATGCCATCCAGAGCGCTGCGGCCGCGGCCATCACCCCAGTTGTGCTGACCGCGCCGCCGGCTGTAGCACGCGGGAGCGGCCGGTGCGTCGACAGCGTGACCACGAGCGTTCCGCAGCCCACGGCGGCCCAACTGGAGGCGGCGGGGCTCCACAAGCTCCCGGTGGCGCCGATCGCGACGCGGGTTGACCTCGTCGCGCCGCCGTTCTCGAACCCAACCAATGTCACCAACCCGCTCTTCCCGATCAGCGATCTCCACTCGGCGGTCCTGAACGGTCGAGTCGATGGGAAGGTATTCAGGACCGAGACCACGCTCCTGCCGGACACCAGGGTCATCCAGTGGAGCCCGGGCCAGTGCGTCGAAACCCTCGTCTCCCAGTACGTGGCCTATCTCGATGGGCGCATCGAGGAGGCCGCCCTCGACTTCTACGCCCAGGCGGACGACGGCTCGGTCTGGTATTTCGGAGAGGACGTCCACAACTACAAGGACGGGATCATCGCCGACACGTCCGGCACCTGGCTCGGTGGCAAGGAGGGTCCGATCGCGATGATCATGCCTGCCGACCCAAAGATCGGCGATGTCTTCCGAGTCGAGAACATCGTCGGCCTCGTCTTCGAGGAGATCACTGTCACCGAGCTCGCCCGGACGGTGCCCGGACCGCGCGGGCCGGTCAGGGTGATGGTGGTCCGCCAGCTCCACGACGACGGCACCTTCGCGGACAAGCTCTTCGGGCCGGGGTACGGGGAGTTCTTCACCGCCCACCAGGGCGACTCCGAGGGGATGGCCCTCGGGGTGCCCGTGGACGCGATCGACGCCCCCCTGCCCGATCGGCTGAAGGCCCTGCTCGCCGGCGCGTATCGCGTCTTCGACAAGGCCGCTGCCAAGGATTGGAAG
>JBKKDW010000285.1:0-4984 GCA_046708025.1 Candidatus Limnocylindrales bacterium | reverse complement strand
CCGCGGTCGACTCGCGCCTGGTGGAGCCGGGCGAGGTCTTCGTGGCCCTGCCCGGCGAGCGGACCGACGGGCACGCATTCCTCGCCGACGCGGTCGCCCGCGGCGCGGCCGCCCTGATCGTGACCCGACCGGTCGCCGATCAGGCGATGCCCGGTGACGTCACGGTCGTGCGCGTGGCGAACGCGCTCGGCGCGCTCGGGGCATTGGCCGCCGACTGGCGGCGGCGATTCGAACCCCTGGTCGTCGGGGTGACCGGGAGCATCGCCAAGACTTCCACCAAGGAGGCGATCGGGGCGGTCCTCGCCCGTCGCTTCGTGACCCTGCGCAACGAGGGCAACCAGAACAACGAGATCGGCCTGCCGCTGACGATCCTGCGCCTGGGGCCCGAGCACGAGGCGGCCGTGCTCGAGATGGGCATGTACGCCGGCGGCGAGATCGCCGAACTGGCCCGCATCGCCCGTCCCCGGATCGGCGTCGTGACCGCGGTACAGCCGGTCCATCTCGCCCGGATCGGGTCGCTCGAAGCGATCGAGGCGGCCAAGGGCGAGCTGCTCGAGGCGCTGCCCCGCGACGGCACGGCCATCCTCAACGCGGACGATCCGATCGTTCGCGCGATGGGCCGGCGCACCGCCGCGAGATCGGTGACCTACGGCTTCGACCCGGACGCCGACGTGACCGCCGAGGGGGTCGAGTCGGCCGGCGTCGACGGCATGGACTTCGTCCTGCGCATCGAGGGCGCCCGCCGGGCGGTGACCATTCCGACGCTCGGACGCCTCTCCGTCCACAACGCCCTGGCCGCCGCTGCCGTTGGCCTGGCTGCCGGGTTGTCGCTCGACGAGGTCGCCGCGGGCTTGGCCAGCGGCTGGTCCGCCCCGCACCGGGTGCAGCTGGTGTCCGCCGGCGGGGTCACCCTGGTCGATGACTCGTACAACGCGTCGCCGCGCTCGATGGTCGCGGCGCTGGACCTGCTAGCCGGCTTACCCGGCCGGCGAGGCGCCGTCCTCGGGGAGATGCTGGAGCTTGGCGATGCGAGCGAGGCTGGCCATCGGGCCGTTGGCGAAGCCGCCGCCCGCGCGGTCGACTGGTTGCTCGTCATTGGCCGCGCTGCCGCACCGATCGCCGAGGGTGCCCTCGACGCCGGCCTGGACCCCGCCCGGCTGTCCACCGCGCCGGATGCGGAGGCGGCCCTGGCGAGCCTGCCGGCGCGCCTGCGCGAGGGCGACGTGGTGCTGGTCAAGGCGTCGCGCGGGATCGGCCTCGATCGCCTCGTGGATGGCCTTCGAGACGAGCTCCTCCAGCGCTCCGTCGGCCGCGACGCCGGCCGTTGACCGTCGAGCTGATCCAGGGGCTGCTGCTGGCGTTCGCCATCGTGGTCATCCTGATGGCGCCCTACATCCGGGTACTCCAGGCGCTCGGATTCGGCAAACGCATCCGGCGCGAGGGTCCGGAGACCCATTACATCAAGGAAGGGACGCCAACGATGGGCGGGCTGCTCATCGTGGGCGTCGTCCTGGCGATCTACTTCTTCCTGCGCGAGGCGGACGCCTCGACCTTCGCTCCGCTGGCGGCCCTTGCCGGTGTCGGCATCCTGGGCGCCTTCGACGACTATCTGAACGCGCGGACGGGCGAGGGGATCAGGGCACGCTGGAAGCTGATCTGGCTGACCGCGGTCGCCATCGTGGCGGCCTGGCAGATCCAGCAGACCTACGACATCACCGCGATCGCCGTGCCCTTCGTGGGCGCGGTGTCAATCGACCCGCGGGTCTATGTCGGCTTTGCCGCCCTGGCCATCGTCGCCGCCGCCAACGGGGTCAACATCACCGACGGTCTCGACGGCCTGTCCGGCGGCACGGTCGCGATCGCGTTCGTGGCGTTCCTGCTGATCGCCCTGCTCAACGAGCCCGCCCAGCCCAACCTGGCGTTGCTGTGCGCCCTGATCATCGGAGCCCTGCTCGGCTTCCTGTGGTTCAACGTTCACCCTGCCCAGATCTTCATCGGCGATTCCGGCGCGCTGTCACTGGGGGCGACCCTGGCCGTGACCGCGCTGATCACCGGCCAGATCCTGGTGCTGCCCCTGATCGGGATCATCTTCGTGATCGAGACCGGGTCGGTCATGCTCCAGGTCGCCTACTTCAAGCTCAGCGGAGGCCAGCGACTCTTCCGGATGAGTCCGCTCCACCACCACTTCGAGCTCGGTGGCTGGGATGAGGAGAAGATCACGATCCGCTTCTGGATCCTGGGGATCCTGGCCGCGATGCTCGGGGTCACCCTCTTCCTGGCATCGCTCGATCGGCTCCGGTGACGGCGATGACGACCTCCGTCCGTCCAATCGACCCCGATGCCCTGACCCTCGAGTCGATCCGGGCCGGTGCCTTGCGCGATCGGCCGGTCACCGTCCTTGGCCTCGCCCGAAGTGGCCTCGCGCTGGCCCGCTTCCTGGCCGACGCGGGCGCCCGGGTGACGATCTACGACGGGCGCGCCGCGGATGGGCTGCGCAGGGCGATCGAGGCATTGGGGGATCGCCCGGTGACGCTGGCCCTTGGACCGGCCGTGGATCCGGCGGCAACCTGGGCCGGCGCCGAGCTGGTGGCGACGTCGCCTTCGATCACGCCCGACTACCCGACGACCGAGCCGGGCCTCCGGGCGGCGCTGCGCACCCTGGTCGATGCCCGGGCGGACGGTGACCCGAGCGTACCGGCCCTGGTCTCGGAGGCCGACCTGTTCCTGCGTCTCTGTCCGGCGCCGACGATCGGGGTGACCGGCACGAAGGGCAAGACCACGACCGCGTCGCTCACTGCCGCGCTGCTCGGGGCCGACCCCCGCCATCCGGTCGTGCTGGGCGGCAACATCGGGGATCCGCTGATCGAGCGGCTGCCCCGGTTGACGCCGGCCCACCGCGTCGTGGACGAGCTGTCCGAGTTGCAGCTGCCGACCCTGTCGCGGGGCACGACCGTGGCGGTCTATACGAACGTGACCGTCGACCATCTCGATCGGCACGGTAGCCTGGACGCGTATCGGCGGGTCAAGCGCCGGCTGGCCGAACTCGTCGATCCGGCGGGCGCGCTCGTCCTCAACGCCGAGGATCCGGTCGTGGCCGGCTATGCCGGCCTGGGTCTGGCTCCGGCCGTGCTCTATCGGCGGGACCGGTCGGGATCCGGGGGTCGTGGCGGACACGGCGGGGGCGGTGAGGTCGGGGTCGTGGATGGCTGGATCGTGGCCGCCGGCGTCACCTGCCTGCCCGTGGCCGGCGGCGGGAGCGCGGCAACCGGGTCGAACGGCCGAATCATGCCCGTCGCCGAGCTGGCCATCCCGGGCGCCCACAACGTCTCCAATGCCCTCGCGGCCATCGCCGTGGCCCTCCTGTTCGGCGTCGAGCCGGAGGCAATCCGACGCGCGGCGGCGGCCTTCGAAGGGGTCGAACATCGACTCGAGCCGGTCGCCCTGATTGACGGAGTTCGCTTCGTCAACGACTCGCAGGGGACCCAGCCGGACGCCGTGGCGGCGGCGTTGCGCGCATTCGACCCGCCGATCGTGCTGATCGCGGGCGGGCGGGCCAAGGGCCTAGACATCGAACAGCTCAGCCCGGTCGTGGCCGAGCGCGCCGTCGCGGCGGTCCTGATCGGCGAGAGCGGGCCGGACCTCCAGGCGAGCTTTCGAGCGGCCGGATTGGCCCGAACGGAGCTCGCGCCGGACCTCGAAACAGCGGTCCGGCGGGCCGATGCGATCGCACGCGAGGCACTCGCCGGCGAGGCGGGCGGTGCTCCTGGTCCGGGCCGCGCGACCGTCCTGCTCAGCCCGGCGGCCGCCAGCTTCGACATGTTCACCGACTACGCGGCCCGGGGTCGCGCGTTCAAGGCGGTCGTCGCCGCGCTCCGCGCAGAGCGCGCCCGGGCAGCTGAGCGGACCGGGGGAACCACGCCATGAATCTCGCGCCGCCGATCCCGCGCCTCGGGCGGCCTCAGCCCCGGGAAGAGGCCGGCCCGGACGGCCGCCTGATCGCGGTCAACCGGACACCGGTCAAGAGCCGGGCCGGAGCGGTCCGGCGTGAGCGGCACCAGGCCGACTACGTGATCCTGGTCGTGGTCGTCGCCCTGACTGCGCTCGGCATCCTGATGGTCTACTCGTCGTCGGCGCTCAGGGGGTACCTGTCACAGGAGGCCGACACGTTCGCCACGGTCGGGCCGCAGATCCAGTGGGCGATTCTAGGCCTGGTCGCGATGGCCGTCATGATGCGCGTCGACTACCGCTACCTCCGGCTGGTCTCAGTCCCGTTCTATGTCCTGGCGATCGTCCTGCTGGTCCTGGTCCTGCTGCCCCAGTTCAACATCGTGGTCGGCGGGTCTGCGCGCTGGCTGCGGCGGGGACCGCGGCCCGCGATTCACCCGGCCGAGATCGCCAAGCTGGCGATGGTCATCTACCTCGCCCACTGGTTCGCCCGGCGCGGCCACAAGGTCAGCGGCTTCTGGGCGGGGACCGTGCCATTCCTGCTTCTCGTGGCCCCGATCGTGGCGCTGGTCTTCAAGGAGCCCGACCTTGGCACGTCCGGCGTGCTCGCCCTGACCGCGCTGACCATGTTCTTCGTGGCCGGCGCGAATCTGCTGCACCTGGCGACGATGGCCGCGGGCGGGGTCGTGGCCATGATCGTGGTGGGCCTGCGCGGCTACCAGCTCGAACGGATCCGGATCTGGCAGAACCCCTGGCTGGACCCGCTCGGCGACGGCTTCCACACCGTGCAGGGGCTGCTGGCCCTGGGCGTCGGGGGCTGGATCGGGACCGGCCTCGGGTCAAGCAAGGTGTTCGTCCCGAATGCCTTCAACGACTTCATCTTCGCCGAGGTCGGCCAGGAGTTCGGGCTGGTCGGCTCGGTCGTGGTCATCGGGCTCTTCCTGATCCTGGCGTACTCTGGGGTGCGAGTCGCCCTGGCGGCCCCCGATACCTTCGGCGCCCTGCTGGCGGCCGGCATCACCGCCTGGCTCTGCCTGCA
>JBKKDW010000284.1:0-7414 GCA_046708025.1 Candidatus Limnocylindrales bacterium | reverse complement strand
GTTCTCGGGCGCGCATTCGCTTCCCCCCGCTCCCGGCGTGACCGTGATGGTTCCAGAGTAAGAGCCCACCGCGAGCACATTGCTGTCCACGGTCACCACCACGTTGACTCCGCTCCCGCCACCGGAGAAGGTCGCGAAAGTCGTCTGGCTCAAACTGAACCACGACGTCGTTTCCGTAATCGTTCCCGCCGTGCAGGTCCCGGATTCAATGAGGCCGAACCTGAACGACTTGTTATCGGGAGAAGGATCGGATCCTTGCGTTGCGGTGAACGTCAGGGTGCACGATTCCGCGCTCGCGTTGTCCAATGGCACGGTGCAATCGACGCCGTGGTGGTCAGTGAACGTAGTCGTCGCGAGTACTGCGTCGCCCGCCCCCAGCGCTTCCACGAGGTACGTCCCAAGCACACCGTTGAGGATGTAGGCGTACGAGAATGACCCGCCATCATCGGTGGCGACGGAATCACTACCCGACTGGAAACTGCCGTCGCCCACGACGACCGAGCCGTCGGGACGCGTGACCCTGACGACGACACTGCAGGACGTTGCGAATCCGGTGCCTGTCATGTGAACGGTTTCTTCGGGTGCGTAGTCGGCCCTATCGGTGACCACAGTCTCGCCCCCAATTGCCCCGCACGGCGCTGGGGTTGGCGCGACCACGTCGATGGACACCGTCGCGAGGGCGGAGTCAGACAATCCATCGGTGGCGTGGTAGGCGAAGCTGTCAGGCCCGGTGTAGCCGGGGTTCGGCGTGTACTCGAGCGAGCCGTCGCCGCCTAAGGTGATCCAACCGAAGGCCGGCCCGATGTCCAGCACCGCCGAGAGGGCGTCGCCCTCGGGGTCGCTGTCGTTGGCGAGGACGCCGGGTGCGGCGATGCTGAGCGCCGCATCCTGGTCGGTGCTGTAGCCATCGTCGGCTGCCGCGGGCACGGTCGGAAGCGGATCTCCCTCGGCGGCCAATGCGGCACCCACGAAGGCGCTGCCCAGCAGCGATGCGATGAGCAGAACAGATTGGATGAGTGCGAGTAGCGCGAATCGGCGTCGCCTGGTGACGGTCGCGGGCACGACAACCTCTTTCTCGACAAAGAGGGTCGTCGATCCGGCCGTCTCATCGACGGGCGAGGCTCGCGTCCCCCTCGGGCGCAGTGAACGCTGGGCTTGACGCCGATCCTGTTGGCGTCGTTTACACCGCACCCCCCGGGTTGCGTCGACCGAAAGTACCAGTGCGATGATCGTCGGGCTAGTAGGAAAGTACGGGTTCGGTGCCACAAAGCACCACCCAGACCCCTCCTATCCGCTCAGTCGCGCTGAGATAGCTCCCCTAGCGATCGTAATCGGGCGATTGATCGTCACTCCCCGGCAGCTCGGGCTCCTCGGCGCCGGCCGTTGGGCCTTCCTGGTCCTCGTGGTCGACCGGTCCTGGCGTTTCGTCCATCTCGGACGTCAGCAGCGCTTCGGGCAATGGATCGCGTTCGCTCATGATTGGTCCAAGGCCGGCCGCTTCGAGTGCCTCGCCGAACGCGTCCACGTCCCCAACCAGCACGACCGCCGCGGCATCCACATGGAGGTGGGCTCGCGCGGCCGCATTCACCGCGGCGGCATCGACCGCCTCAATCCGCTCCCGGTAGCCGATCAGCTCATCGATCTCGAGGTCGTGCACGACGAGGCCGGACAGGGCGCCAACGACGGCACCAGCCGTTTCGAACCGGAGCGGGAAGACCCCAATAAGGAAGTCGCGCGCTGCGGTGAGCTCGGACGGCTTCACCTCGGTCCGTCGCATCTCGTCGAGCTCGCCGAGCATATCGATGACGGCTGGAAGCGTCACCTCGGTGTTGACGGCGGCCCGAGCGCCAAACGGCCCCGCGCCGCGGCGCATGTCGAACCCGGCGCTGGCACCGTACGAGTAGCCCTTCTCCTCGCGCAGCTTCATGTTCAACCGGGAGTTGAACAGCCCGCCGAGGATGGCGCTCATGACCGAGACCGCGTGAAAATCCGGGATCCGGCGCGGGAGCCCACGATGCCCGATCCGGATCTCCGTTTGCACCGAGCCCGGCCGGTGAACGACATGGATGACGCGACTGACCGACGCTGCGGCGTCGACCACCGCGGACGGCGCAGGCGTCCGCTCGCCGGATCCGGCGACCCACGCCCCGAACAGGCGCTCGGCCAGCGGCATGATCTGCTGACCGCTGAGATCACCGGCCACGACCAGGGTCGCCTGGCGCGGATCCAGGGCACGCTCGTACGCGCGTCGCAGGTGCTCCGGCGTCAGGCGCTCCACGGTTTCGCTGGTGCCGCCGGACGGCCGGTGGTAGGGCGACGCCGGCGCGTAGATCGTCGACGCAAAGGCCAGTTCCGCTCTTCGGCGCGGATCCGCCTGGGCCTGGAGCAGGTCGTTCAGGCGTTCGTCGCGAAGCCGCTCCACCTCCGGCCCCGGGAACGTGGGCCGAAGCAGGACCTCCGCCGCGAGCTCGAGCGCCGGCGCAAGCCGATCCGCCGGAACATCGACGCTGACGCTGAGCGCATCCCACCCGGCATCGGCATGGATCGAGGCGCCGAGTCGCTCGGCGGCCTCGACCAGCTGGATCGCGTCGTGCGCCTCCGTCCCCTCGGACAGGGCTCGGGCGGCAAGGACCGTGCTGCCGCCGTCGACGGCCGGCTCTTCGGCAGCGCCACCACGAATCACGAGGGATGCCGAGACCAGCGGTCGTCCCGGCATATCCGCGATCAGGATCGTCAGCCCATTCGACAGGCGGTCGATGACGACGGCCGGGAACTCATAGGGGCGCGGCGCACCGGGTCGCGGGCGCTCGGCGACGACCGGGCTGTCGCGGTCCGGGTCGAGGGTCGTGCTCATGCGGCAATATCCTCGTCGGCCTGCTCGTCGCTCTCGCCCGGAAGCGCCACATCGTCGGCAGAGGGTCCCTGCGGCAGATACGTCAGGACCAGGCGATTGTCGGCGCGGAAGACCGCCGTCGCTGCCTCGCGGATCTGTTCGGGCGTGACCGCCAGGTAGCGCGGCAGCATCTCGTTGATCATGCCGGGCTGGTCGAACAGCGTGGCGTACATGGACAGTCTGTCGGCGCGTTCCTCCACACGCTGGAGCGATCCGAGCTCGTCCGATTCCGTCAGGGCCTTGGCGCGGGCCAGCTCGTCGTCGCTCACGAGCGCCGTGGTCAGCCGCGCCAGCTCCTCGTGGAAGGCAGCCTCGACCCTGGCCACGTCTATTCCGGGCCGGACGGTTGCCCAACCAGCGCAAACCGACGCGCCTCCGACGAAGCCGAGGCTGAACAGGGCAACGTCCTGGGCGATCCGCTCCTCGCGGACGAGGCGGCGATTGAGCCGGCTACCCTTGCCGCCGGCCAGGATCTGTCCCGCCAGATCCAGTGCGTCGAGCCGCGGGTCGCCAAAGACCGGCGCGCGGAAGCCGAAATGGATACGCGGCAATGGCACCCGGTCGTAGACCGTCTCGCGCCGCTCGCCACCAAGCGTCGGCGGGAGAGACAGGTCGCCGAGCCGCGGGACCGCCGGATTCGGGGCGATCCGCCCAAAGTACCGTTCGGCGGCCGCGAGAACATCGGCTGTCTCCACGTCTCCGACGACGGACAGCACGGCGTTGTTCGGTGCGTAGTAGGTCCGGAAGAAGGCGCTGACGTCCTCGAGCGAGGCGGCGTCGAGATCGTCCATCGAGCCGATGGTGGAATGGTGATAGGGGTGCTCCGGCGGGAACAGGTGGGCCTGGAGCTTCTCTTGCCACGAGCCATACGGACGGTTGTCGTACGACCAGCGCTTCTCGTTCTTGACCACCTCCCGCTGGTTGTCCAGGTTCTCCTGGCTGAGCGCGTCGAGCAGGGTCGCCATCCGGTCCGCCTCCAGCCACAGCCCCAACTCGAACTGGTGGGCGGGCAGGGTCTCAAAGTAGTTGGTGCGATCGAGCCAGGTGGAGCCGTTCATCGTCCCGCCGGCGGCCTGGATCAGGGCGACGTGCTCCGCCTTGGCGACGTGTCGCGAGCCCTGGAACATGACGTGTTCGAACAGGTGGGCGAAGCCGGTCTTGCCCGGCACCTCATGCTTGGAGCCCACCGCGTACCAGACGTTGACGGCCACGACCGGGGCGAGATGATCCTCGGCGACGATGACGCGCAGGCCGTTGGCGAGGCGCTGGTCGGTGAACACGACCTCCGGAACGGACGTTGGCACGCGTGACCTCAGGGTTGGGGCGGCATTGCCGCGAGCGGTCGGTGTGGCGAGGATCGTAACGCCTGCGCCGGACCTGGGCGCGGCGTGGGTCTGTCAGGAACGGATCGCCACGCCGGCCGACTATCGCCATCGCCCCTGGGTGATAGTGATGTCCCAAGGGCGATCGTCGGAGAGGATCGATTGCCGACGAGAGACGCCGACGGCCCCGGCCGGGGCCCCTCAGACCCCGACGACGATTCCCCGCGGCACCCACTCGTCCAGCGACCTGACGTCCGCCAGCCGCCCGGCGATCGCGGGATCGAGCGCCTCGGCGGCGGCAACCGCGGTCTCCATCGCGGTCAGGCACAAGATTCCCTCGGCGGTCGCCGCAAGGCGAATCTCGGCGGCATCGCGGACCGCGCCGGAACGTGGTGTCGGAGTGTTGACCACCAGGCGGACCTCACCGGACGCCACGAGCTCGAGGATCGGGACCTCGCCCAGAGCGGTGTCCGGCGCCTCGCCCAGCTTGGCCACGGACTGCGCTGAATAACCGGCCGCGAGCAGCGCCGCCCTCGTTCCTGGCGTCGCCGCCAGCCGGTAGCCGGCATTGGCCAGGGCCGCCGCCAGCCGCGGGAGCGAGTCCTTGTCGCGATCGGCGATCGACAGCAGGGCCAGCGCCCCGCCTTCGCCCGGCCGTGGCGGAACGAGCGCAGCTCCCAGGAGCGCCTTGGCCAGGGCGACCCGCGGGTCCAGGTGGATCCCGATCACCTCGCCCGTCGATTGCATGCCCGGGCCCACGGACGGGTCCACCCCACGCAGCTTGGCCGTGGAGAACGCCGGGGCCTTGACCGCGACGAACGCGGGCGACGGCAGCAGCCCACCGCCCCAGCCGAGCTCCCGGAGCGTCGCCCCGAGCGAGATGCGGACCGCCAGATCGACCATCGGGACGCCGGTCACCTTGGACATGAACGGCACAGTCCGCGACGCTCGCGGATTGACCTCGATCAGGTAGACCCCGTCCTCGCGGACGATGAACTGGGCGTTGACCAGGCCCGGCGAACCGAGGGCCAGGACGACCCGCTCCATCGTCGCGACGATCAACGCCTGGTCGCCCGCCGAGACCGTCTGCGGCGGGAACATCCCCACCGAGTCCCCGCTATGCACCCCGGCCCGTTCGACATGCTCGAGCAACCCCGGGATCAGGACGTCCCGGCCGTCCGACACGGCATCCACGTCGACCTCGACGCCTTCGAGATAGCGATCGATCCGGACCGGGCGATCGGGATCGACCACCGTCGCGGCCGCGAGCTGTCGCGCCAGATCGGTCGGCGAGTAGCAGAAGTCGATGGCCAGGCCGCCGATCACGAACGACGGCCGAACGATCACCGGGTAGCCGATCCGCTCGGCCAGGGTCAGCGCCTCCTCGACGCTGTGGGCCATCCCGCCTTCCGGCTGGGGGATGCCGAGCCGGTCCAGGAGAGCCGAGAAGCGGGTGCGCTCCTCGGCCTGGTCGATGGCCTCGAGCTCCGACCCGAGCAATGGCACGCCCCCGGCGGCCAGCGCAGCGGCCAGGTTGAGCGGCGTCTGGCCGCCGTAGGCCACGACCGCCGGCAGGAGCGAGGCGCCCTCGGGCGTCTCGGCATCGATGACGCTGCGCACGCTCTCGAGGTCGAGCGGCTCGAAGTAGAGGCGTGAGCTGGCGTCGAAGTCGGTCGACACCGTCTCCGGGTTCGAGTTGATCATGACCGCCCGCCAGCCGGCGTTTCGAAGCGACTCGGCCGCCTGGACGGCACAGTAGTCGAACTCGATCCCCTGCCCGATCCGGACCGGCCCCGAGCCGATCACCAGCGCGGCCTCACGCTCAACCGGCGGTGCCTCGGGCACCGACCCGGCGGCCGCGTAGGTCGAATAGAAGTAGGGCGTTTCGGCCGCGAACTCGGCGGCACAGGTGTCGACCATCGCGTAGCCGGGCCGCAACCCCAGGCTCAGGCGAGCCGCCCGCAGGTCCGATGTTGAGGTTCCGGAGAGCGCCGCCAGCTCCCGATCGCCGAAGCCCGCGCGCTTGACCGTCGCGAGCTGCTCGGCGGCCGCGGGATCGGCGACGTCGATCAGGCGCGCGCCCATCGCGCGCGTGTCCGCCTCCAGCGCGACATTGCGCCCCAGCTCGGCCAGGAACCACGGGGCGATCCCGGTCACCTCGCCGATCAGCGCCTCCGGAATATCCCGGCGCATCAGCCCGAGGATCCGCCACAGCCGGCTGTCCGATGGCTCGAGAAACTGGCGCAGGACGATCGGGGCGGCCGTCCGCTGTGCATGGCGGGTCGACTCGCAGGCCTGCCCCAACGCATCGACCCAGCGGATCGGCTGGTCCGCCTCCGCGTCGAGATCCGGGTCGCCGGCGTAGACCCCGGCCAGGTAGTCGAAGGTAGGTGTCCAGCTGGAGTCCTCGGCGAGCGGCCCAACGCCAGCCTGCTCCAGGCCGCGCAACGCCTTGTTGAGCGCCGAGCCAAACGTCCGATCGATCGCCATCACCTCGCCCGTCGCCTTCATCTGGCTGCCCAGCGAGCGGTCGGCGCCGGGGAACTTGTCGAACGGGAAGCGCGGCAGCTTGACCACGACGTAATCGAGCGCCGGCTCGAATGCGGCCACGGTCGTTCCTGTGACGACATTCGGGATCTCGGCCAGGCGTCGGCCAACCGCGATCTGGGCCGCCACTCGGGCGATCGGATAGCCGGTTGCCTTCGAGGCCAGCGCCGAGGATCGCGAGACCCGCGGGTTGACCTCGATGACGGCGTACTCGGTCGAGTCCGGCGAGAGTGCGAACTGGACGTTGCAGCCACCCTCGACGCCTAGCGCGCGGATGATCGCCAGCGACGCGCTGCGCAGGCGCTGGTGGACAGCGTCGGTGAGGGTCTGGACCGGCGCGACGACGATCGAGTCGCCGGTGTGCACGCCGAGCGGGTCGACGTTCTCCATCGAACAGACCGCGATGCACGTGTCGTCGGCGTCGCGCATCACCTCGTACTCGATCTCCTGCCAACCGACCAGGCAGCGCTCGACCATGACCTGGCCGATCGGACTGGCCCGCAGTCCGGCGCGAATGCGTTCGCGGTAGGCCTCCTCGGTCGCGACGATTCCCCCGCCGGTCCCGCCCAGGGTGTACGCGGGACGAACGATGGCCGGCAGTCCGATCTGCTCGAGTGCCGCGTGCGCGGATTGGTCGCGCGCCGCCTGCGTC
>JBKKDW010000283.1:0-5198 GCA_046708025.1 Candidatus Limnocylindrales bacterium | reverse complement strand
TCGCCGGTGATCGTCGGGATGACCCCGGTGTTGGCGCTGAAACCGGACTGGAAGGTCAGGACCGCCGGGGTTCCCTTGAAGGCCGCCAGTTCGGCCTCGAGCGCCTCGTGCATCGCCATCGTCCCGGCGATCGTGCGCACCGCGCCGCTGCCGACCCCGAAGTCGCGAACAGCGGCCAGCGCCGCCTGGCGCAGTCTCGGGTGGTGGGTCAGACCCAGGTAATCGTTCGAGGAGAGACTGATCAGCCGGCGCCCGTCGACCGAGACGATGGCCCCCTGGGCCGACGACATGACCCGCAGGCCGCGATAGAGATGGCCCTCGCGCAGGGCGGCGACCTCGCCATCGAGGAAGGCGAGGGGATCGGGGTGGCTGGCCGGGCCGGGCCCGGGTCCGGTCATGACTGCCAGTCCATGATCACCTTGCCCGAGTCCCCCGCTCGCGCCGCCGCAAAGGCGTCCGCGAACTGGCGGAAGGCGAAGCGGTGGGTGATCGCCGGCTTGATGTCCAGGCCCGACTGGAGCATGACCGTCATCTTGTACCAGGTCTCGTACATCTCCCGACCGTAGATGCCCCGCAGGGTCAGCATCTTGAATACGATGGCATTGACGTCCAGCGCGATCTCCTCGGTCGGGATCCCCAGGATGGCGACCCGGCCGCCATGGGCCATCGCCCCGATCGCGCTGCGCAGGGCCGCCGGGTTGCCGGACATCTCCATGGCGACGTCGAAGCCCTCCACCATGTCCAGCTCGGCGAAGAGGTCGGGCAGGGCCCGCTCGCGCGGATCGACGGCCAGGTTGGCCCCCATCCGGAGCGCGAGCTCGCGCCGGTAGGCGTTCGGTTCGCTCACGACCACGTGCCGGGCGCCGGCATGACGAGCGACCGCGGTGGCCATCAAGCCGATCGGGCCGGCGCCCGACACCAGCACGTCCTCACCCAGGACGGGGAAGGCGAGGGCGGTGTGAACCGCGTTCCCGAACGGATCGAAGATGGCCGCAACCTCCTCGTCGACCCCGGACCAGTGGTGCCAGACGTTGGTCATCGGCAGCACAACGAGTTCGGCGAAGGCGCCGTTACGACCGACGCCCAGCCCGATCGAGCGGGCACATAACTCGCGGCGGCCGGCAAGACAGTGCCGGCAGCGGCCGCACACCACGTGACCCTCGCCGGAGACCAGGTCGCCGGGCGCGAAGTCGGCCACGTTGCTGCCGACCTCCACGATCTCACCTACGAACTCGTGACCAACGACGAGCGGCGGCTGGATCGTCCGGGCGGCCCACGGGTCCCATGCCTCGATGTGCAGGTCCGTGCCGCAGATCCCGGTCTTGTGGACCCGGATCAGGACGTCGTTGATGCCGATTGAGGGGACCGGCACCTCGCGCAGCTCGAGACCGGGGCCGGGAGCGGTCTTGACCAGCGCGAGCATTCAGCAGTCGACCCGGTCGAGGTCGGTCCAGTCGATGACCGGATTCTCGACGGAGCCAATGCCATCGATCTCGCATCGCACACGATCGCCCGGCTCGATGAAGACCGGCGGGGCGTACGAGGGCAGTCGCACCTGATCTACCCGCTCAGCTCGGGGCTGGCGATGGGCTACTGCTCTGGCTGGCGGCGGGGCTGACGACAGGCGCCTGGCTTGGCGGCGCGCACTGCGCCTCGGGATTGGTCCGCTCGCCCCAGAGCTGCCAGAACTGCAGAATCTGTGGCGTGTCCAGTTCGTCAAGCGGCAGCACCCGACCCCAGACCATGGCCGCGTAGGGCGTGGCCATGTCGTCGAACCGGGCGATCACCGGGCCCTGGCTGGTGCCCGCCTGGATGCCGCAAACGGGACTGGGCGGGAAGGCGTCGAACAGGGCGCGCAGCTGGTGCTGGCCGTCGTCGGTCGCCCCCGGATCGCCGTCCCTGCCGCGATACAGGATGGCCATCGCCCCATGCTCCATGTTGTGGATCCAGCCTTCCGGGACCGGCCGATCGCTCGGGCCGTAGAGCCGTGGCTGGATCGGTCCGGCGCCGGCCACGAAGTAGTGCGCGCCGGACGCCGGCGGGCAATACGTGTAGGTGACCTTCTCGTTTCGCGCGGCATGCCGCCGACCCATGTCCGGCTGGACATACCCGGGGTTGGCGGGGGCGCCGAGGGCCGGGCTCGGGGTGGGATCCGCGGTCCATTGGGTCGTGCACGCATACGCCGGAGCCGATGCCCCGAAGAACACGAACACGGCGATCAGGACGACGCCGGCAAGCGCCGCGAGTGCAATGATCGGCATCCGATAGCGCTCCATGAAGGACGGCGCGTAGGCCGCCCGAGCGCGCTCGCGACGACCGGTGCGAGCGGTTCCTGTCGGCGACGATGACGCCGGTGAAGCCGGCCCGGTCGGCCGGACGGCGCCGGTCGGCCGGCCTGCGGCGGGCGTCCGACCTGCGCCGGACGGCGCGGGCGACGGGCTGGCGGTCTGGCGCCGACGGCTGGGTTTGCTCACGTGTGCTGCCTCGATAGGGTCGCGCTTGTCGACTCGATGGCGGGTCCGGGTCAGGGGCGACAGAACGGCGCCCAGCGAGAGGGTACCGTCCCGGGGGCAATATGCGCCGGACCGCGATCACGAGCGCGGCTCATGGCTCGTTCAGGAAGTCTCGGACCTCGGGGCGAAGCAGGCCCCGGAAGAGCAGCAGGCCGAAGGCGGCCACGAAGATCGCTTCGATCACGAGCCGACTGAAGAAGAGCAGCGGCACGAGCGGGACGGTGAGGCTGGTCAGCACCAGGGCCAGCCCACGGGCCGCCTCCTTGCGCTGGAGGACCAGGGTGGCCGTGAAGATCGTGTAGGCCAGCAGGACCATGACGACCACTCCCTGGAAGGTTACGGACGCCTCGACGGCCTGATCGACGACGAAACGCAGGCTCAGGCCGACGCCGGCCAGGATGATGAATGCGTAGACCAGGAAGAGGCGCAGGCCGCCGGGCATCTGACGGAGTGTCTGAAGCATCGGGATGGATCGTACCGTCCCGCCAGCCCGGAGGGTATTGACACTGCTGGGCTCGGCCCGTATGGTCCCTAAACCGGTTTGCTAAACCGGTTTGCGCGGCCCCATAACCATCCCAGGAGTCGGATCCGAGTGGAACAACGCAGCATCCGTCCGCGCATCGCCGACGTGGCACGGGAGGCCGGCGTGTCCAAGACCGCCGTCTCGTTCGCCTTCAATAGTCCGGATCGGCTGGCGCCGGAGACTGCGGTGCGGATCCGCGACGTGGCCGAGCAGCTCGGCTATACACCCCACCCAGTGGCACGGATGCTGACACAGCGACAGACGATGACGATCGGCGTGCTGACGCCGCAGGCCCTGTCGGTCTGTTTCTCGAACCCCTTCTTCGGCGCATTCAGCGAGGGCGTCGCCGTCGCCGCCGAGGAGTGCGGCTACGCGCTCCACTTCATCTCGCCGTTGCACGGCAGCCTCGCTCGAGCCATGAGCCGTGCCACCGTCGACGGCGTGGTCGCCATCGGCCTCGGCGACGACCATCCCGAGGTCGAACAGATCCGCCGCGCCGGCGTACCGATCGTGCTGGTCGACTCGACCGCGCTGCCCGAGCACGGCTCGGTCGAGATTGACGACATGGGCGGGGCGCGCGCTGCGGCCGAGCATCTGATCGGGCTCGGCCACCGCGACGTCCTGATCATCGGCGTCGAGCCTCCCGCCCCATCCGTCACGATGGACCCGGACGGCGTGATCAGCCGTCGCCTGCGCGGCTACAGGGACGCGTTCGCCGCGGTCGGTGTGGACATCCCCGACGAGCGGGTAGTCGTCGGTCCGGCCAGCATCGAGGGTGGGATCGCCGCGCTGAACCGCGCCTGGGAGGTCGGGCTGCGCCCGACGGCTGTCCTGGCCATGAGCGATGCCATGGCGGTCGGGGCGATGCGCGCTCTGCGCGACCTGCACCTGACCATCCCGGGCGATGTCAGCGTTGTCGGCTTCGACGACATCGATCTTGCCCCGCACGTGGATCCCCCGCTCACGACGGTTCACCAACCGATCCGTCGCAAGGGCGAAGAGGCGGTCCGCCTGCTTCTGGCCGTCGTCCAACGACGGAATCAAGCCAACCCCGAGCATCGCCGACTGGAGACGCGCCTGATCGTGCGCGGCTCAAGCGGGCCGGTGCCGGTAGCCGGCACCGCCGGCTCAGCAAGGGAGAGGGGTGATCGGACGCAGTTCGATCACCGGTAGACAGAGAGAGGAGCACAACGCACCAATGAAACGACATCTTCGACTCGCCGCATTGGTCACCGGGGTGGTCATCGCGGCCGCCGCCTGTACCACTGGCACGGCCAGCACGGCGCCGAGCGTGGCGCCGACCACGGCGCCATCGACCGCCCCGAGTGCGGCACCGGAATCGCAGGCGCCGGTCACGCTGAGTGGCGCGCTGACAATCTGGCATGCCTACGGATCGTCCGGCGGCAACGCAGAGTTCAAGGCCTTCAGCCGCATCGTCGAGGGCATCCAGGCGGCAAACCCGGACCTCCAGCTCACGATCCTCGAGGTCCCGTTCTCGGACATCTACAAGAAGTTTGAGACCGAATCGGCAGCCGGTGGTGGACCCGACATGTTCATCGGCCCCAATGACAGCCTGGGTTCCGAGGCGCGCGGCGCCTTCCTGGCCGACCTGACCGGCAAGATCGACGCGGTCGTTGCAGAGACGAATGACGTCTCCCAGGCCGGCAGCCAGGGCGACGGCAAGTACTACATGGTGCCCGAGTCCCTCAAGGCCGTGGCCATGTACTACGACGCCGAGAAGGTCCCGACGCCCCCGGCCACGACGGCCGAGCTGATGGACTTCGTCACCGGTGGCGGCAAGGTTGGGATCATCACCGGCGCCTACTTCGGCTGGGGCTTCTACTCGGCCTTCGGTGGCGCCATCTTCGATGACACCGGCAAGTGTGCGGCGACCGCCACCAGCGGGGTCGCCGACGCGATCAAGTTCGTGGCTGACCTCAAGGCAGCCGGCGCGCTCGTCGACGCCGACTACGGCAAGGTCAACGACGCGTTCCTGAACAAGGAAATCGACATCATGTTCAACGGGAACTGGACGCTCGGCGACTACCGCGCCGCCCGCCCGGCGCTCGGCGTCGGTCCGGTCCCGGCCGGCCCCGGCGGTCCGGCGCGCACGATGACCGGCGTCGACGGCTGGTACATCAACGCCGCCAGCAAGAACCAGG
>JBKKDW010000282.1:0-5122 GCA_046708025.1 Candidatus Limnocylindrales bacterium | reverse complement strand
CATCGGACGAGGCCGCGACGACGGAGCCCGCCGATGCGGTCGTCGTGCGCCCGATCATGTCGCGCGCCCGGTGCGGACCGTCGACTGCCAGGACTCCAGCAGCTCCCCGCGCAAGTCGGCTCGGTCGGGCAGGCGAAGCGGCACATCACGCAGATCGACCAGGAGCCCCCCCAGGCCGCCGGTGACGTCGATCGCGAAGTGGCGACCGCGACCGCCCAGCCGGACCGTGTCATGGAAGCGAAACTCGGCCACCGCCGAGGCGCCGGGCGGGAGGTCGACCAACTCGAGCGCGCCTGGCTGCAGGTCGCGCTCGTGATCACCGTCCGCCCCGCGCAGGTGCAGGGCACCCACGCTTCGGCCATGGCCCAGGCCGCCGGGCGTCACGATCGTCCCGAGCGGTGCCAGTAGGTCGTCGGCGAGGTCGGCCACGATGGCCCGGCGCTCGATCGGATCGGCGATCGAGCCGAGGGGCGCCAGTAGTCGAGCGTGATCGAGCGCGAACTGGACCGCCCCGGCTCGGCGCAGGACGTCGATCAGGGCCAGCGCCACCGACGGCCCGGGCGCCACGGCCCAGGCGCCACCGGTCGCCACGACCAGGTCGGCGGCCGGTCGGTCGGGCCACTCCGGGGTCCAGCGGGCAAGGTTGCTGAGTGCGGCCCGCGCTGCGGCCATCCGCAGGCCCGCGCCATCTCCGGTCGCGTCCGCCCACGGCGCGATCCGCAGCTCACGCATCCGGTCGCGCAGGCGGTGCCGGTCGGTCGTCATGGTCGACCAGGTCGCAACGCGATCGACCTCCTGGTCATCCGGATCGGCCGGGACCAGGCCGGCTGACGGGACGATCGCGAGGTCCAGTCCACCGGCTCCACCCCACGCCCCCGGCCAGGCGCCTGCCCGCGTGCCGCCGTCGAAGCCAACCTCGACGACGTCGATCCGGCGGTCGAGCACCTCGGCGAGTGCCAGCGTGGCCGCTCCCAGCGCACGCCGTGCGTCATCGGCCGGCAGCGCCACCTCGATCAGCAGGTCGCACAGGTCGGCGCCAGCCGATCCAGCCCGCGCCGCCGGTCCCACCCAGATCCTGGCCGGGCGCTCAGCCGTGTCACCGAAGGCCGGGAGTTGCTCGGCCATCGCACCGGCCAGGATGACCGGCAGCTCCGGACGGCGCAAGGCGGCCGCCGCCACGAGCGCCCCCAGCTCACCGAGGGCCCGCCGCTCGTCGGCGGCGGGCGGGTCCCCCGCCCCGACCAGGATCGCGTCCACTTCCCGATCGAGGAGCAGCGTGGACATCGCGAGGGGGTCGGCCGCCTGGACGCTGGCGGAGGCCGTGCGCCAGCCACTACGCGATGCGGCTGCCACCAGCGGCGCCAGGGCCCGTTCGGATCCGGCCACGACGGCCAGCCGCCCGGGCGGATGGCTGGCCACCTCGAGCCTGGCCAGATCCGCGCTCGGCGTGGTGTCGAGCGCCAGGGCACGGGCCAGGGGTGGGTCTGCGGCCACCGCCCGGGACACCAACAGCGCGGCCGCGGCGGTCGGGTCCGCGCCGGCGGGCAGAGCCAGCGCGCCGATCAGCCGCCAGCGTTCGCCGATCCGCCCGATGAGCCCAACGGCGAGGGTCGCACCACCGGTGTCCTGGGTCAGGAACGCGCGCGGCTCACCAGTCACGCCACCCTACCCGTCTCGCCGTTGGGGCGTTCGAGCGGACGGCGTGAGCGAACGCGCACAGCGAGCAACGCGCGGATCGGGCGCTCCAACGGCGAGACCTTCAGGCGTCCCAGGTGACCTCGTCATCGCCGTCCGCCTCTTCCAGCCGGGCAATGAGCAGCTCGATGCCCGCGTCGTCGGCCAGGATCTCGCTGGCGGACGCGAGATCGCCACCGAACACACCGCGCAGGACGGGATCGAAGAAGAGCATGGCGTTGGCCCCGAGGGCTCGGTAGGGACGGCTTGCCTCCAGGAAATGGACGGCCGGTCCGGCCATCCCGAGCAGCTCGATCTCACGCGCGACCTGCTCGACCAGCTCGTCGCGCTGGTCCTCGCTCGGCCCGAACGGCGTGTTCATTGGCTCACGCCGCTGGGCAAGGCGGTCGCCTCCTGCAGGGCCTGGCTGAATGCCTGGTAGGCTGCCGCGCCGCGTAGTGCGAATACGACCTGGACGATGGTGGGGCTGGCCGCCAGCTCGTCGCGGACGGTCGCCACGGTGATCCGCGCGCCCTCCTCCAGGGGAAAGCCTCCCACCCCCGAGCCGAGTGCCGGAATGGCGATGCTGGTCGCACCGACTTCGCGCGCCCGGGCCATCGCGCTGCGCACCGCCGCCTCCAGGGTTGGCCCGCTGGTTCGCCGGTCGCGATCGAGCGAGACCGCGTGGATGACGACCCGGGCGGCGAGCGTCCCGGCCGGCGTCACAACGGCGTCGCCGGGCTCAACGGGCGCCTGGCGGATCGCGGCGAACTCGATCGAGTCGCCCCCGGCGCGCTTGATCTCTCCGGCGACCCCGGTCGACATCCAGAGCGATCCGTTGGCTGGCGCGACGATGGCATCGACCTCCAGGTCGCAGATATCGCCATTCCAGATCTCGATGCGCGCCAACTAGTGTCTCCGCTCGGTGAGCGTCCGCAGACCGACCGGTCCGGCCGGCGCATGGTACACCCGGGGTAGACGGCGAGCCATCCCGGTCAGCACCTCCCAGCTGTTGGTGGTGCGCTCGTGCGCCAGGTCGGCCACGCTGATTCGCTCGTCGCCGTCGACGCCGATGAGCGTGAACTCATCGTCGACGTCCACCGGCGACCCGGGCACGTCGCTGACATCGGTCATCAGCGCGTCCATCGCGACGTTGCCGACCAGGGGCACGCGCCTGCCCCGGACGATGGCGCTGGCCCGATTCGACAGGCGGCGCGACCAGCCATCGCCGTAGCCCAGGGGAAGGGTGGCGATGCGGCTCGGACGCCCCGTGCGGAAGGTTGGCCCATAGCTGATCCCCCAGCCTGTCGGCAGGTCCTCGACTCGCACCGGTCGCGCGTAGAGGGCGAGGACCGGGCGCAGGCCGGCTGCGACGTCGGCCGGAATGGCCTCGGGTGCCAGCTCGTCGGGCGCCAATCCGTAGATCGACAGGCCGGGCCGGATCCCCTCGTAGGCCGCCACGCCATCGACCATCAGCGCGGCGCTCGCCGCCACATGACGAGGCGGCAAGGCGATGCCGGCCTTGACCAGGGCGGCTGTGGCTGCCTCGAAGCGGGCCATCTGGCGCGTGGTCCCGGGTCCATCCTCGACAGCCTGGAGATGGGTCCACAGGCCGCTCAGGCGCAACCCCGGCGTGGCCGTGATCCGGCCCGCTGCCTCGATCAAGCCGTCGTCCCGGAAACCGCCCCGCCCCAGCCCCGTCTCGACCTCCAGCTCGAGGTCGAGAGGCGGCCCCGGGGAGATGGCCGCGGCGGCATCGACCAACCGCGCGAGCAGCGTCGCATCGCCGGCGGTGAAGGCGATCCCGAGGCGCGCCGCCTCGGCGGCCCACGCAGCCGGGCTTGGAAAGAGCACCATGAGGCGCACGGCGACGCCGGCCACGCGCAGCTCGAGCGCCTCGTCGAAGGTGGCCACGCACAAGCCCGCGACCCCGTCCGCCTCGAGCGCTCGCGCGACCGGCACCGCGCCGTGGCCATAGGCGTCGGCCTTGACCACGGGCCGAATCGGGACCCCCGGACCGGCCCGCCGGCCGAGCACGGCCAGGTTGTGGCGCAGGGCCGCCAGGTCGATCTCCAGCCAGGCCGTTCGGGGCAGGGGCGGCAGCCCGGCGGCCGCCAGGCGATCCTCGATCAATGGGCGCCGCTCGACCGCCGTCACGGACGCGGCGAGACGCTCAACGAGACCCATCGTCGGGTCGGTCCGGAAGCGCCGCCGAAGGCACGTCAGGCGCGGCCATCGAGGGCACGGGCAGAGCTGGCGTCGCCTCGCGTGCCGCGAACCCAAGCCGCTTGCCGCCGGCCCGGCGCTCGGCCACTCCGGCCAGCCGCTTGCGTGCGATCGCCAGGCCGTCAGGCAGATCCGATGCGAGCAGCCCGGCGTCACCGAAGCGTTCGCGGATCCCGTCGCCGGCAACCCCGTGCAGGTAGACCCCCAGGCGAGCCGCCGCGAACGGCTCCAGGCCCTGGGCAAGCAGCGACCCGATCGCACCCGACAGCACATCGCCGGTGCCGCCCGAGGCGAGGGCCGGGTTCTCGAACGGCGCGACCGCGACGGTCCCGTCGGCTGCCGCGATCACCGTCCGCGCGCCCTTCAGCACGACGACCGCGTTCCAGGTCAGGGCGGCATCCCTGGCCGCCGCGACGCGCGCGTCGTCGTCGTCGCTGAGGTCGCCGTCGTCGGCTGGCTCGTGGCCGCTGCCCGCCCGCAGCCGGGCGAACTCACCCGCGTGCGGCGTCAGGACCGCCGGTCGATGGTCGCCCTCCCACCAGCCGTCCATGGTGGCCAGCGCGCGCAGGGCCTCGGCATCGAGCACGATCGGAGCGGCATCGGCCTCGGCCGAGGCCGGCAGCAGCAGACGCACGAGCTCCGTGGTGGCGAGACCGGGACGCAGGCCGGGACCGATCACGATTGCATCGTGCTGGTGGTCGAGGATTCGGGCCAGTGCCGGCTCGGGGTTGACTTCCTCGACGTCGTCCTCGGGCAGGCTCATCGTGGTGGCCTCCACCACTTTCGCCGCGAAGAGTGGTTGGAGCGACTCGGGCACGGCCAGGGTCACCAACCCGGCCCCGGTCCGTCCGGCCGCTCGGCAGACAAGGAGCGCTGCACCCGCGTAGTCGAGCGAGCCGGCGAGGACGAGCAGCTTGCCGAACGAACCCTTGTGACCACGCTTGGGGCGTTGCGGAAGTAGGGCAGCGACGATCTGGTCGTCGAGGCGGACGGCGCCGTCCGGGAACCTTCGGCCATCCTCGCTGGTCGACGCTGCCGACGCTTCGTGCCGCCCGAATCCGACCGGGCGATGCTCAGACACGGGTCGGCTCGGACGCCGCGTCTGCTTCGACTGGCGCAGCGCCTCGGAGGCGCTCGAGGCGGGCCAGGATGCGCCGTTCCCGGTCGTCCAGCCGGGCCTCGATGTCGAGCGGGAAGACGTACCGGCCGCCGGAGGTTCGAA
>JBKKDW010000281.1:0-12124 GCA_046708025.1 Candidatus Limnocylindrales bacterium | reverse complement strand
CCGGCTGCCAGGCCCGCGGCCAGCGCTCCGTTGAGCGTATCGCCGGCGCCGACGGCATCGACCACGTCGACCGGCGGCGCGGCCAGCCGCCGGGTGCCCGACGCATCCACGAGCAGGGCGCCATCCGCCCCGAGGCTGACCAGGATCGTCCGGTCAGCGGCGCCGCCCAGGAGTGCTGCGGCGGCTGGCCCGACGGCCCCTTCTCCAGCCAGGGCAAGGGTCGCCAGTTCAACCCGGTTGGGGGTAAGGACATCGGCAAGGGCGAGGATCTCCGCCCCCAGGCCACCGGCCGGGGCGGGATTGAGGATCGTCGTGGACCCGACGTGCCGCCCCAGGCGGAGCGCCTCGCGCGTCGCGGCGGTGGGGATCTCATGGCCGACCAGGACGATGTCGTCCGGTCCCGGCTCCAGGATCCGCAAGGCCGCACGAACATGATCGGGGGTCAACGCCAGGTTGGCCCCGCTCGCCACGGCAATGCTGTTCTCACCCCCGGCGTCGACCAGGATCAGGGCGACGCCCGTCGGTTCGGCGTGCCTGATGACGAGACCCTGGAGATCGATCCCCTCGACCTCCAGGGCCGCTCGAGCCTCCGCTCCGAACGCGTCGTCGCCGACGGCGCCAACGAAGGCCGTCCGGGCGCCCAGACGGGCCGCCGCTACGGCCTGGTTGCCGCCCTTGCCACCGTGGTGCCGCGCGAACCGACCACCGGTCACGGTCTCGCCCGGCACCGGCAATCGGTCGATCGTGACCACCAGATCGATGTTGACCGAACCCACGACGATGACCCGACCGCTCATCGATCGGGCTTCATCGGCAGAGCGTCGCGCCGGCGGCTACGAACCGGTGATGAATTCGCCACCATCCACGCCGATGACCTCACCGTTGATGAAGTCCGTGCCCTCGCCGGACAACGCCAGGATCGCGTTGGCGACGTCCTGGGTCGTGGTCATCCGGCCGGTCGGATTGCGCTTGGTGGCCGACGCAATGATCATGTCGTGCTCGGGGATCTTCATCAGCGCAGGAGTCATCGTCACGCCAGCCCGGATCGTGTTGGCGGTGATGCCCACTCCCGTTTGAGCAAGCTCCATGGCCAGCTGCCGAATGTGCGACTCGAGGGCTGCCTTGGCGGACGAGACGACCCCGTATGACGGCACCACCCGCGAGGAGCCTTCGGAGGTCATCGCAAAGACCTTCGAGCCCCGCTCGAGGAATCCGCCGCGGTAGAGATCCTGGACCCAGTAGACAAGGCTGTTCGCCATCACGTCCTGGGTCATCTCCATCTTCTTGCGATCGACGGCGGCCTTCGGGTCGTCGCTCAGGAACGGCACCAGCGACCCGAAGGCAAGCGAGTGCATCACGACGCGCACGTACGGATGGCGACCGGCGGCCCTGGTGCGGTCGAAATGCTCGCGCAGCGTGGCGAGCGCCACAGCCCGCTTCTCGTCATCGGCGGCGTTCATGTTGATGTAGAGGGCTTCTGACCCGGCCGCCACGATCTCGGCCTTGACCTCCTCGACATGGGCCACGGCCGCCCGGAAGTCGAGATGGATCCCGCAGATGTTGTAGCCGGCCTTCGCGAGCGTGATGGCGGTGGCCTGGCCCATCCCGGACGACCCACCCAGGATGAGCGCCCAGCGCTCGCGTTCGTCGGCCATGGGGATTCGCCTCCAGCGGGTTGTGACGGGCAGTGAATTCGTCGCCGAGTCTAGCAGCGGCCGCGCCGCGACTCGGACCCGGGTACATGCATGCCTGCAGGGGCCAATCCATAGACACGTCTGGTGCGGCCATCAGGTGCGTGTTGTAATGCGCGCGTTGATATCGCGGCTCAAACGGAGGGAGTAGCGTGGCGGACAACCCGAAGCTCGACCTGTTGCGACGTGTGCCGCTGTTTGCCCAGTGCCGTGGCGGCTCACTGGATTTGATCGCCCGATTGGCCGACGAGGTCGACGTAGCAGACGGTTACACCCTGATGCGCCAGGGGGACCTCGCCCAGGAGTTCTTCCTGATCGTCGAGGGCCGGGTCCGCATCGAGCGGGATGGGACGACCATCAACACGCTCGGATCCGGCGAGTATCTGGGCGAGATCGCGCTGCTGGAGGAGAGTCGACGCACGGCGACGGCCACAACGGAAGGGCCGGCCAAGCTCCTTGTCATCACCCACCGAGGCTTCAATTCGCTGCTCGACTCGTCGTCCGATATCCGGGCCGCCATCATGCAGAGCCTGGGAGCACGCCTGCGAGGACTCGAACCCGACACGCCGGGCTGAGCCCGATCAGACGATGCCGCGCTTACGCAGATCCTCGATTGCGGCTGGTTCGTAGCCGAGTTCGGCCAGGATCTGGTCGGTCCCCTCGCCGAGCATCGGCGGCGGCGTGCGAATGCTGGCCGGGGTCTCGGACAGCAGGAACGGGATGCCGACCTGGCGGATGATGCCCCAGGCTGGATGTTCCTGGATGACCGTCATCGAGAGGGCCTGGGCCTCGCGCGAGGCAAATGCGGCGATGATGTCGTTGATCGGACCGCACGGAATCCCGGCCGCATCCAGATCGTCGACCCAGGCCGCCGTGGAGCGCTCAAGGAAGCGGGCGGCCAGGATCGGATGCAACTCGGCGCGCCGCTCGACCCGATCGCCATTCGTCATGAACCGCGGTTCAATCGCGAGTCCCGGCACACGAAGGGCGTCGCAGAAACGGGACCACTGCCGCTCGGAGCCGACGGCGACGGCGATCGACCCGTCGGCCGTGGCGAACGTCTCGTACGGCACGATGTTGGGATGGGCGTTGCCGAGGCGCCCGGGCCCGTGGCCGGGCGTGCTGCCGGTTGCAAACGCGTTCTGGGCCTGGTTGACCAGGCTTGCCAGGGTAGAGCCGAGCAGCGACACGTCGATCCGCTGGCCGCCTCCTGACACCGGGCCGACGCCGCGCTCGCGCCCGACGAGGGCCGCCAGGACGCTCACCGCGCCCAGCATCCCGCTGACAATATCGCTGATCGCCACCCCGACCTTGGTCGGCCCGCCGCCGTCGGCATCGGCGGCCCCGGTGATCGACATCAGGCCGCTCACTGCCTGGATCACGAAGTCGTAGCCGGGTCGCTCGGCCGCCGGACCCACCGGCCCGTAGCCCGAGATCGCGAGGTGAACGAGGGCCGGGTTCAGGCGGCGCAGAGCCGCATCATCGAACCCAAGGCGGGCAAACCCGCCAATCCGGAAGTTTTCCACCAGCACATCGGCGCGCTCCAGGAGTCGCCCCAGGACGGCGGCACCGTCCGGGGTCTTCAGGTCCAGCCGCAGGCCGCGCTTGTTGCGGTTGACCGCGAGGTAATAGGCGGCCGTCCGCGTCCCGGCCGCGTTGGAGCCAACCCACGGCGGTCCCCAGCCGCGCGTTGCGTCGCCTTCGGGCGGCTCGACCTTGACCACGTCCGCACCCAGGTCACCCAGCAGCATCGTGCAGTACGGCCCGGCCAGCACGGTGGAGCAGTCGACCACCAGCAGGCCCGCCAGTGGGCCGGGAGTGGATCGGTCGGCGGCGGACGATGGCATCGCCGCCCGATGGTAGCCGCCAGGAGTCGGCGGAGCGCTCTACGGGACGTCGAAGAGGAAGCCCGTGAAGTCCTTGAGAAGCGGACCCTTGTCGCCCTGGAGCGGCAGGTCCGGCATCTCGACCTCGTCATCGATCGCCGGCACGATCCAGTCGATCTGCTCGCGGTTCACGACCAGGGCGCCCACTCGACGCCGCTGCCGGCCCGCAGCCGACTGGTACTCGATCCAGGCGTCGGTCAGCGGCACCATCGGTAGGCGCCGGCGGATGGCCTGCACCGGGTCGGCACCGGGCAGCGCGTGGAGGTATCCGCGGACGTGATATGGACCAACCTGGATCGCGACCGCGTGGGAGCGGGTGCGGTGGCGTCGGCCCTGGTTTCCTCGCGGGCCGGTCGCATGCACCAGCAAGAGGTCGTCGCGTCGAACAAGAACCTCCCGGGCCTCGACGGCCTGCCCCTCGGTCAGGCCCTCGACCAACACGTCGACGAGCTGGTATTCGTCGTGCTCGTTGAGCATGTCGGTGAGGCGATCGGTCTCCATCTGGACGACGCCCGACAGGACGCAATCCTCGCCATAGGCCACGAATTGCACCGGGCGCGCGGCCGCAACGAGGGCGGGGAATGCCTCGACCGGATCGGCCACGAGGCTGGAACGGCCAAAGACGACGCGGAGTCGGCGGCCGAGACTTTCGATCATGGCTGGATGGTCAGGCCGGTCCGGCCGGTTGCATAGTCGCCCACAAGTACGGTGGGGCGGACGCCGGTGACCCCTCGCACCAGGCGCGCTGGCGTGGTCCTATTGCGGGTATGACCCGATCGTCAGGCGGAGCGGCAACGAGCCGGTCTGCGCTAGCATCCCGGGACCATGCTGAGCGACGCGGCGGGCCATCGCCCGACCCTGATGACCGTCCACGCCCATCCCGACGACGAGACGATCGGGACTGGCGGCACGATGGCGAAGTCGGTCGCAGCCGGGTATCGCGTGGTCCTCGTGACCTGCACGCGCGGCGAGATGGGCGAGATCGTCGTGCCCGACATGAACACCCCTGACAACCACCGCCGGCTCGGTGAGCTGCGGGCGGCGGAGCTGGAGCGCGCCCTCGGTGTCCTGGGCGTCACCGAGTGGGAGAACCTCGGCTACCACGACTCGGACATGATGGATCGACCGGGCAACCGCGACCCGCGCTGCTTCTGGCAGGCCGATCTCGACGAGGCTGCGCGCCGCCTGGTCTGGATCATCCGTCGCTATCAACCGGATGTGATCACGACCTACAACGACTTTGGCGGCTACGGGCATCCGGACCACATCCGGACGCACGACGTGACCGTGCGGGCGTTTCCGCGAGCGGGCGATCCGGCGTGGTATCCGGAGCAGGTGGCGCCCGAACAAGGTGGAACCGGGCCCTCCATCGAGGGCGGCGGGCTTGCGCCCTGGACGCCGTCCAAGCTCTACGAGCAGGCGATCCCCGCGTCGGTTCGCGCGCGCCTGGAGGCGGCGCTCGCCGAACGCGGACGGAAGAGCCTCTGGCAGCCGCCCGATGACGCGACGCCGGAGCAGATCGCCGAGATGGAAGCCTACCCCGCGCGAATGCTCGTCCCCGACGAGCGGGTCACCACCTGGATCGACGTGTCCGGCGCGCCTCTCGAGGCGAAGTGGCAGGCGCTGCACGAGCACGTCAGCCAGATCTCCGACGACAACCCGTTCGTGCTCCTTGGCATCGACGGCTGGCGGGAGGGCTGGACCAATGAGGCGTTTATCCTGCGCGAGTCACGGGTCGAGACAGACAAGCCCGAATCCGACCTGTTCGCCGGGATCGTGTAGGGCCACGCCCCAGGCCCCCCTACCAGGGCAACAGGCCCTTCGATGCTCCGTAGATCTGCCCGAGGACGATCTTCCCGTCGCCCGCCGGATCCAGGAAGTTGGGCTGGGCCCGGTCCAGGATGATGTGTGGCCGCATCCGGGCCTGGACGAGCTCCGCGCCGTGGAACGTCAACTCCAGGGTGATTCCCTCCATGGTCGGCTCGGACCAGATCTGGTCGAACACGAAGTTGCCGAGGGCGTACCAGATCGGCTTGCCATCATGGACCTCCATCGCCGCGGCCCAATGCGCGTGGTTGCCGATGACCATGTCCGCCCCGGCGTCGATGATCGCGCGCGCCAGCTTCTGCTGGGCGGCGAACGGCCTGGACCGGTACTCGGTGCCCCAGTGCGGGAAGACGATCACGACGTCGGCACCCGCGGAGCGCGCCGCCTTGATGTCCGCGCGAACGATCGAGGTCGACAGCGGCGCACTGCCGATCCTGTCGGCGGTCGCGTGGTAGTAGCCGGCGATGGCGTCGTAGGCAAGGACGGCGACCGATATGCCACCGGCCTCGAGCAAGGCGGGCGTGCGCGCCGCGGCCAGGTCCTTCCCGGCGCCTGACACCTCGATGCCACGTTCTCGGATGTTGGCGATCGTCTGCAGGATCCCCTGGCCGCCAGCGTCACGGATGTGGTTATTGGCCAGCGAAACGTAGTCGATGCCGGCCTCGGCCAGCCCGTCGATCAGGGTCGGGTCGGCTGAGAAGACGGTGCCCCGGGTATGCCAGCGCACCTGGTCCGGGGCCGGGTTCTCGAAGTTTGCGATGGCCAGGTCGGCCCCCTCGATGAGCCGACGGAACGCCCCGGCGTTGCCCGTCCGCTTCGTTCGGGGCAGTTCCCAGCCGAACGAGGAACAGCAGTAGCGGCTCGTGATCTCGGCAGTGCCACCGTCGAACGGGAAATCGGCGCCCTTGCCCTCCACGACGACCGTCTTGTAGACGCCCCGATCGAGCAGGATGTCGCCACCGGCGAACAGGGTCCACGTTCCCCCGGCATCGAACTCGTCGGCGGACGCGGACGGCGGGAGAGTGGCGATCAGGGGCCAGTCGGCGAGATCCGTGATTCGACCGACGCCGAACAGCGTGGCGCTCCCCCAGGCGAGAGCTCGAAGAGCCGGGCCAACAGCGTCGGCGCGCAGGAAGGCCAGCCGCTTGCCGGACTTCGCAAGGTCGGCGGCCAGGGTGCCGGGGCTGCGCGCCAGGATGAGCCGTGCAGGATCGCTCGGTCGCTGTAGGCCCAGTTCGGCCAGAATCGCGTCGGCTTCCGAGGCGACCAGCTCGAGCGCCTGGTAGCGGCCGCTCGTACCGGCCAGCACGGACTGGACCTCGCGGCGGTTGGTCGAAGTCGGCGTCGCCCGGAAGTTCGTGACCGGCACGATCGCGACCAGGTTGGGGCTGGGCGTGGGCGTTGGCGAGGCGGCCGCAGGGGCTGCCGTCGCGCTCGGTGTGGTGGTAGTCGGTGCGGTCGATCCGGCGGCGATCGCCCCTGCCCTGGCGCCCGCCGACGGCGCGGCAGAAGGACGGTCCGGCGCATCGCCTGTCGCGACGAACGGCAGCGGCGCAGCGAACACCGCCAGGGCGGTCAGGGCGACGGCGATGGCGAGCACGCCGAGCGCGGTCAGGAGCGGGCGACGCTTCACCGGCTGAATTCTGCCAGAGGTCGACATTGTCACCGCACGACATGGGGCTCGAATAAGGAACGCCCCGTCCGGGCGGGCGGACGGGGCGTAGGAAAAAGCATCATGGCGGACCCGACCGGATTCGAACCGGCGATCTCCAGCGTGACAGGCTGGCATGTTGGGCCGCTACACCACGGGTCCAGTTGTGGCGATGGCGGAGCATACCAGAGGCATCCGGGCTTGTCGCCCGGCGACTCCGGGCTCTCACTGCGCCTCCCCGTATACTCGCCGCCCATGCCTCTGATCGACCTGCGCAGTGACACGGTCACCAGGCCAACGCCCGCGATGCGCCGGGCGATGGCCGGTGCCGAAGTCGGTGACGACGTCTTCGGCGACGATCCGACGGTCAATGCCCTGGAGGAGCGCGCGGCGGACCTGCTCGGCAAGGAGGCCGCGCTGTTCGTCGCCTCCGGCACCATGGGCAACCTGGTCGCCCAGCTCGCCCACCTCAATCGCGGTCAGGAAACGATCGCCGGGCGTGAGCACCACATGGTCATCGATGAGGCGGCTGGACACGCGGTGATCGTGGGGACGAGCATCCGGGCCCTGGCCGACCGTCCCGACGGGACGATCGACCCCGACGAGATCGATGCCGCCTTTCGCGACCCGAACGATGCGCACGAACCGATCAGCGGCCTCGTGACCATCGAGAACACGCATGCCCACTCGATGGGCCAGCCACTGACCGTCGACTACACCCGGCGCGTCGCCGAGATCGCCCACGCTCACAGCGTCCCGCTGCACATCGACGGGGCCCGCTTCTGGAACGCGGTCACTGCCCAGGGCGCGCACCCCCGGGACCTGGCTGCCCCTGGCGACACGGTCACGTTCTGCCTGTCGAAGGGTCTTGCCTGTCCGGTCGGATCGCTCGTCGTTGGCACCCGCGACGTCATCTGGCGGGCGCGCCGGGCGCGCAAGCTCGTTGGCGGCGGGATGCGCCAGGCGGGCATCCTGGCCGCAGCCGGCCTGGTGGCGCTCTCCGATGGTCCGGATGGGACGATCGGGCGCCTGGCCGACGACCACGCCAACGCCCGCCGCCTCGCCGAGGCCCTGAGCGAGATGGACGGCATCGTCGCCGCCGGCGGAACCGCCCAGCCGGGAACCGGGCCGCTCGATCCGGCACGTGTCCGTACGAACTTCGTGCTGTTCAGGGTGGAACGCGATCGGGCCGCATTCCTGGCCGAGCTCAGGGCGCGCGACGTCCTGATGGTGGAATATCCGCACGGGCAGGTCCGCGCGGTCACCCACCACGGCGTGACGGCTGACGACGTCGACACCACCATCATCGCAACGCGGGCGGCCCTCGCCGAGACGAGACGGACGTCGGCGCCGCACGACTCACTCGTCGCGACCGCCTGAACCGTTGACCGGCTCACCTTCGCAGGCAGCGCTCCCTCGACCCGCCCCGGCCGCCGACCGGGGGCCGCTCGACGACCGCTTCCACGATCTCGTTGAAACCCGCTTTGTGCGCCTGGTTCGCGCCAATCCCGTGCTCGGAACCGCGCTGGGCCTGCATCAGGACGATGATCTCCTCGGCGACGGGGGCCGGGAACAGGTCCTCGCCGAGCTCGCCGCCGAGCGTGCCCACCTGACCGAGCTTGAAGTCCTGGACCCCGCGAGTCTCTCCAGCGAGGTTCGCTTCGAGCGCGACCTGGAGATCCACAACCTTCGCCGGGCGATCTTCGACACGGACGTGCTGCGCATCTGGGAGCGTCGATCGTTCGCGCTGGACACGCTTGGCGACAGCCTCTTCCTGCTGTTCGCCCGTGACCACGCCCCGCTGCCGGAGCGGCTGGCGGCCATCGCCGGCCGGCTCGAGGCCGCGCCGACGTGGCTCGAGGAGTCGAAGACCCGGGCGACCGTACCGCAGGTCCGGCGCTGGCAACAGATGGAGATCGACACGGCCGCCGATCTGCCGGCCCTGTTCGATGAACTCGTCGCGGCCGGTTCGGGCGTGGTGGCGGGAGCCGACCAGCGCCGGCTGGAACGCGCGGCGGAGTCGGCCAAGATCGCAGTCGAGCTGTACGCCCGCTGGCTGAAGGGTTCGTTGACGGGCGGACAGGACGATTGGGCGATCGGGCGCGAGCGCCACGATGCGATGGTCGGCCTGCGCGGATTCGACGGTCTGGATGCCGACGCGATCCTCGATCTCGGCTGGCAGCGCCTCGCCGAGGAGCACGCCGGACGGACGGCTACCGCCCGCGAAATCGACCCGCACGCGACCGAGGCAGAGGTGATCGATCGAGTCAAGGCGGAACAGCCGACGAGCTTCGAGGCCGCGCTGGACGCCTATCGCGATTCGATGCTGCGCTCACGCCGCTATCTCATCGACCACGACCTGGTCACGGTCCCCGACGACGAGCGGATCGACGTCATCGCCACGCCCGAGTACCTGCGTCGGGTCCTGCCGTTCGCGGCCTACTTCGAACCGGCCGCCTTCGACCGCGATCCCAAGGGGATTTATGTGGTCACCCCGTCGGTCGATGGCGATCCGGCGGCCATGCGCGAACACAACTTTGCCTCGATCAGCAACACCAGCATCCATGAGACCTACCCGGGCCACCATCTCCAGCTGGATACCGCGCGCCGCCATCCGTCCCTGACCCGGCTGCTGACCGAGGCGCCGGAGTTCGTCGAGGGCTGGGGCATGTACTCGGAACTGATGATGCGAGAGCAGGGCTTCGACGCCGAACCGCCCTTCCGCCTGATCATGCACACGGACGCGATCTGGCGAGCGTGCCGGATCATCCTCGACGTCCGGATGCACCGGGGCGAGATCGGCGTGGAAGCGGCGACCGACTTCCTGGTCGAGCAGACGAGCTTCGAGGGCCCGAATGCCCGGGCCGAAGTGCAGTGGTACACCTACCGACCGACGTACCCGCTCTCGTACCTGCTGGGGCGCACCCTGCTGCTCGGCTTGCGCGCGGATGAGCAGCGCCGGCTGGGTCGTCGATTCAGCCTGAAGGGATTCCACGACACGCTCCTGCGCAATGGATCGCTGCCGATCAGCTTCCACCGGCGTTTGCTGGCCGACCGGGCCTGATCGGATCGTGCAGGTAATCCCGGCCATCGATCTCGAGGGTGGCCGTTCGCGCCTGGTCTATTGGCCGGGCGCCGCGGCCGGCGTTGGCGCCCCGACCGATCGCCCGGATCGGATCGCCGAGCGGTTCGTGGGGCTCGGTGCGCGGGTCATCCACCTGGTCGATTTCGACGGCGCCCGGCTGGGCGCGCCGGGCAACCTCGAAGCGGTCGGCTCGATGGCGACCCGAGTCGCTGTCCCGCTCCAGCTCGCCGGCGGCGTTGATTCGGCCGATGCGATCCGGCTGGCCTTCGCGGCCGGCGCGACACGGGTCGTCCTGAGCACGGCGATCGCCGACCGTCCCGATGAACTCCGGGCGTGCCTCGCGGTCGCCGGAGACTGGCTGGCCGTGGGCCTCGATCCGCGGCCAGAGCGGCTTGCGGCCTTTCCGTGGCGGCGGACTGCACCGCCGACCGTCCTCGGCCTGATCGGCGAGCTGGTCGCTGCCGGCGTGGCGCGCTTCGTGCTGAGTCACGGTGCCGGTGAGCCGGACCACGAGCGGACCCGCGAGCTCATTCGGTCGTACGATGCGGAAATCCTGGTGGCCGGCGGGGTGCGCGACCTCGACGGCCTTCGGCGCCTGCGCGATATCGGCGTGGGCGGCGTCATCCTTGGAGAGGCGCTGTTCTCCGGGGCCATCGAGTATCCCGCAGCCGTGGAGGCCGCCGCATGATGTCCCCTGCCAATCGTCGCCGCCCCTTGCGCCAGGCCGTCCTCGCCATGGCCGCGAGCGGGCTCGTCGCCGCCTGTTCAGGCGGGGCGGCCACCAGCCCTGAGCCGACGCCCGTGGGCTCGGCGGTCGCCGGCGCCTGTCCCAGCAGTCAGCCGCCGGCCCTCCTCGCGGGCGAGACCCGGACGGTCACGATCGAGACAGGGGTGGGCGCCATCGCGATCAGGATCGAGGCGGACCTGTCGCCGATCGCCGCGGGCAACTTCGTTGCCCTGGCCGGGTGCGGCTACTACGACGGCGTCGTCTTTCATAGACTCGTGCCAGGCTTCGTCATCCAGGGGGGCGATCCGACGGGCACCGGTACCGGCGGACCCGGGTACGAGATCCAAGACGAGGCGGTGACGGTCAGCTACGGCCGCGGCACGGTCGCGATGGCCCGCACTCCGGCACCGAACTCGGTCGGCTCGCAGTTCTTCATCGTCCTCGACGACGGCGCCCGGGCCGCGCTCGCGGACGCGAACACCTACCAGATCATCGGTGCCGTCTCGTCGGGCATGGACGCCGTCGATGCAATCGCCGCGATGCCCAACAGCGGCTCCGCGAGTGGAAACCAGGCGCTCGATCCCATCGCCATGACCAAGGTCACCGTCTCAAACCCCTGATCCGGCCCGCCCAGATCCCCATGGCAACCAAGGAGACACGCCCATGACCCGCGCCACCATCGCCACCGAGCTCGGCGACATCGAGGTCGAACTGTTCGACGAGAGTGCACCCAAGGCGGCCGGCAACTTCGTCGACCTCGCCCGCAAGGGCTTCTATGACGATGTCGTCTTCCATCGGGTCATCCCAAGCTTCGTTGCCCAGGGCGGTGACGGCCAGTTTGGCAAGAAGGCGACACTCGCCCGAGGCCGGGTTGGCACCGGCGGGCCCGGCTACAAGTTCGAGGACGAGAAGATCCGGGGCGACTACGTTCGCGGCGCCCTGGCCATGGCCAATTCGGGACCGAACACCAACGGCAGCCAGTTCTTCATCTGCCACCAGGACCTGACCGGCAAGCTGCCCAAGAACTACACCCTGTTCGGCCAGGTCACCCGGGGAATGGACGTCGTCGACAAGATCGTGATCGCGCCACGCGACAGTCGAGACCTGCCGGATAACCCTGTGGCGATGACCTCGGTCACGATCCACGAGGACTGAAGGTTAAGGAATTTATACACTGAGACTTGCCAAAACCCTTGGAAAACGGCCCACCCTCGGGTAGGATATCCGTGCTGCTCAAACAGCCACGCTGCCCCAGCG
>JBKKDW010000280.1:0-7123 GCA_046708025.1 Candidatus Limnocylindrales bacterium | reverse complement strand
ACGCTCTTCTGCTCGATGCCGGCCATTGCTCGACCTCTCCTAGCGCGTCCATGCCAGAAGGCGCATCGTAGGAATACACCGGGCCTGAGTCGAGGGGATTTCGAGGGGCCTCGGTTCTGGACGGGATCCGCGATCGACGACCATCGTCGCGGCCGCCGGCGACGTTTCGAATCATCAAAAAGTTCCCGGAACCGAGCTGCGAGTCGTGTCGTCAGAACGGCAGTGCGACCCACGGATGCCCGTCAGGCAGCCACCATTCACCCGGGTCGCGACCAGATCAGGAGTCAGATCCGTGTTCCGTATCGCCTTGCGTCTCGCGCGGCCCGCCGCGCTCCTCATGGTCGCGCTCATCGCGACCGCCTGCGTCGGAACAACCGGCGCCGCCCCGAGCGGATCGCCGTCCGACAAGCCCGTCGACCCTGACCAGGTCATCTTCCGCGTCCGTTGGGACGGCGGCTTCGTCACCCCGGAGATGTTGCTCGGCCGACTGCCGATCATCGTGGTCTACGCCGACGGCCGCGTCATCACCCAGGGACCACAGATCGCGATCTACCCGGGTCCGCTGATGCCCAACCTCCAGGAGCGCACCCTGTCTGCGGCGGCCCTTGATCGGCTCGTCGCGCTCGCCCGTGACACGGACTTGCTCAAGACCATCCACTACGACTTCCCGGGCATCGCCGACGCGCCCGACACGGTCCTCGAGATCAACCTCGACGGACAGAGCTATCGAGTCAGCGCGTACGCGCTGGCCGAAGGCGGCGTCGACATCGCGCCGGGTGATGGTGGGCTCGACCCAGCAGCTGTCGAGGGTCGTGCGGCCCTCCGCGAGTTCATCGACGCGCTGACCGGCATCCCGGCTGCAGATTTCGTCGACGAAGAGCACCCGTTCGTGATGACCGCGCTCCGGATCTATGCCGGCAAGGCCGTCGTCGTTCCGAACAGTGAGCTCCCCGGCGAGCAGCCCGCGATCGATTGGCCGCTGCAGGATCTGGCCACGGCCGGTGAGGCGGTGGAGAATTCGCCGATCGACGTTCGCTGCCAGGTCGTCGAGGGTAACGACCTCGCGACGGTGCTCCCGCTGCTCGAAGCGGCCAACATCCTGTCGCCATTCCGGACAGGGGATGCGCTCTACAGCTTCACCGTCCGCCCGCTCCTGCCGGGCGACACCGGCTGCTAAAGCAGTGTCCGCCCCTCGCCGCTGAACCACGCGCCCGTCCTCTCGCGAGGGCGGGCGCTACGCTTCGTTGACCGATAACCCGAGTACGCCAGTTCTGAGGTCGCCGCAAGCCTCCGGTCGACTCGCCCGCTCACCAGTCGAGCAGGATGCAGGTCTCGTCGCCGACGATCTCTGCCTGGTGGCCCGGATCGATCAGCAGGTGGTCCCCGGCACTGGCTTCGACCGCGCTGCCGTCGTCCATGGCGTACCGGACGCGGCCCGAGATCACGTACTCGCGGTGGTGCAGCGGACAGCTCTCGAAAGGCACGTTCGGCTTGATGTTCCGCTGCCAGCTCCAGCCAGGCCTGAGCGTTGACAGCCAAACCGTTGACTCACTGCCAAGACCGAAGCCGGCAAAGCCAACGGTCACCTTCGCGGACTTGCCGTGCTCGCCGTAGTCGACCTCTTCGTCGGCCTCATTCAGGCTCTTCTGCTCAATGCCGGCCATCAGGTACCTCCTGGCTGATCATTTCCCGACCATCGGCGATGTCGACGACTCCTCACCAACTTTGGGGTGCCGAGGTGCGGAGCAGCAGGCTGGTGCCCGCGACGCCGAGCTCGACGAATTCGATTGGGATGCTGAACAGGGTCCCGTGGGCGTTCGACTCGGTCGACTCGGTCGACTCGGTCGACTCGGCGCCTACGGGGTGCGTCTCGGGATCGGCTGTCGCCTCCTGTAGTGACAGCGCGGCCAGGTCGGCGTTGGGAAGGAACGAGACGACGACGAATGCCGCGAGCAGTCGGACCAGGATGGACGAGCGCCAACGCCGCGGCCTCCCCCGCCTCTTGCCCGTCGCTGGCTCGTGCATTCCAAAGCCTCTTTCACCGCCTTGGCGGCGCGGACCAGATTGTACTCGGACCTCGCACGTCATCATCCTGGGACTCTGAACCGGTGCCTCGGCGCACCACTTTGGACGGCTGTCGATTCCACCATGCGGGCGGGTTCGAGCGTCGAGGTCGCGGAGACGCTCGCGATCATGTAGTCCGGGCCGCGGGGATCGTCGCGGGAATCGCCGCGGGGGGAGCACCCGCGGCTCGGAGCACCCGCGCTCGGAGCACCCCGGTACCCAATCGCCGTCGGGAGATTCCGATTGCCCGACGGCGATCGACGGCGGGGAGTTCGGCCCGTGGAACCACGGCCGGAGAGGGAGGAAGGGCGAGCACGGTTGGCGCGGACGGCGCCGGGGTTTCGGTTGCCTCTTTGGGTTGCTCTTCCTCATCGTGGCCGGATCCGTCTTCACCGAGCTGGGCACGCTGCTCTCGAGATTTGGGCCGCTCCCCGCACTGATCGTCGCAGCGACGGTCGTGCTCGTCCTCTTCGGCATGGGCCGGACCCTGTTCCTGACCGCCCGGGCACTCGATCGGCTGGTCGAGCTGACCGGGCGGGTCGAGTCGGGCGACTACTCGGTCCGGGTCGGGAAGGGCGGTCGATCGGCCGGTCCGCTGCGCATCGTTCGCCAGCTCACCGGCAGCTTCGACACGATGGTCGCGAGGCTGGAGGCTGACGAGGTTCAGCGGCGAAGCCTGCTCGCCGACGTCAGCCACGAGCTGCGAACGCCGCTGACCGTCATCACCGGCAACCTCGAGGCGATCCTCGACGGTGTCTACCCGGCTGACGCGGCCCATCTGACGCCGATTCTCGACGAGACCCGCGTCATGGAGCGCCTGATCGACGATCTCCGCACGGTGGCGCTGTCCGAGGCCGGCACGCTGACGCTCCATCCCGAACCAACTGACCCTGACGTCCTGATCGGGTATGTGCTCCACGCCTTTGCTCCGAGCGCCGCGGCCGCCTGCGTGAGCCTCACGATGGAGACGACGGACGACCTGCCGATCCTCGACATCGACCCGATTCGCATTCGCGAGGTGCTCTCCAACCTGGTGGCGAACGCGTTGCGCCATACCCCGTGCGGCGGCACGGTCGCCGTGGGCGGGTCGGCGACGGCGAATACGGTCACGTTGACCGTCCGCGATACCGGCCCGGGGATCGATCCGGCGCTACTGCCGCACGTCTTCGATCGCTTCGTCAAGGGCGCCGGATCGGTGGATGTGCCGCGGAACCCATCCGCTGGCTCCGGAGTCTGACCGGCACGGACCGACCCGCATCTGCGTCGGCCGCTCAAAGGAGGGTCGACGATGACCCGTTCGATCAACCGAGCCGGCGCTGCGCTCACTCGAGCCTTTGGCGCGGCCCTCGTGGTGATTGCCCTGTCGGCCGCGCCGGTCTTCGCGTGCGGCGGCCTGATCGGGCCAAACGGCGCGGTCAACCTGCTGCGCACGACGACCCTGGCCGCCTACCACAATGGCGTGGAGCACTACATCACGGCCTTCCAGTTCGCCGGCGGAGGCGGATCCTTCGGCTCGCTCACGCCACTCCCCGGGATCCCCTCGAAGGTCGAGAAGGGTGGGGACTGGACCCTCCAGCGCCTCATCCGTGAGACCGATCCAGTTCCGGAAGCGGCGTTCCTGCGGGCGGCTGATACGGCCGGTTCGGCAGAGGAGCTGCTGAAGGTCCGGATCGACGCCCTCGACGTGACCGTGCTTCGCGGGGGGGCGGTCGAGGTCGGCAAGTGGGCCAGCGACCACGGGTTCCGCCTCCCGCCGGACGCGCCCGAAGTCCTCGAGTTCTATGCGGCGCGCTCGCCAATCTTCCTCGCCGCCGTGTTCGATGCCGACGCGGCGGCGGAGCTTGGCCAGGGGGTCGGCGACGGCACCCCGGTCCACATCACGATCCCGACCGACAACCCATGGGTTCCGCTCCGAATCCTGGCCCTCGGCAAGGGCGAGGCCGAACGAGTGGAGGCCGATGTCTACCTGCTGACCGACCGCACCCCCGCGCTGCTGCCCGCGCCCAACGGCGACAACGGCCTGCAGCTCGGCCACAGCGCGTCGGCGACCGAGTCACTCCTGAGCGATCTCCGCTCCGACCGCGGGATGGAGTGGGTGCCATCATCCGGCTGGTTGACCAAGGTTCGGATCGACGCCGCGGCGCCACAGCTCGCCTTCGACCTGGCGATCGACGCCTCCGGCGCCGGCCAGCCGTCGCGAGTGATGGCCGGGCTGGACCTCGCCGGCACCGTCGGCGGGCCCGATCCATCGGCGGACCTGCTGCGAATCACTGTGGCTGTCGGGTTCCTCGTCGTCGGCATCGGCGGGATCCTCTATCTGCTGGTCCGTCGCCCGCCACTCAGCGCGGCCTGAACGAACGACAGCTGAGCGGAAGGCCACGATGACCATCCATCGCCGACCGGGGCGCCTCGCCCTGGTCGGCGGCATCGCGCTCGCGCTCGGTCTGGCCGGCATGGCGGTGGCCTGGGCAAGCGTCCCGGCCGGTCCGGTCACGGTCGAGATCCCGATCCGCTTTTCCCAGTTCGAACGGGACGAGGTGACCGTGCCCGCCGGGGTAGCGGTGACATTCGTCCTGCGCAACGGCGATCCGATCGAGCACGAGTGGATCGTCGGCGACGCCGCCGTTCACGATCGCCACCGGACCGGCACCGAGCCGGCTCACGCTTCGCGCCCGACCGAGGTCAGCGTGGCGGCCGGCACGAGCGCCGTGACGACGGTGACCTTCACCAGGCCCGGCACGTACCTCTTCATCTGCCACCTGCCGGGCCACGAGGCGTATGGGATGGTCGGCAGGCTCCGGGTCAAGGGCGGCTGACGGCCTACTGGCAGCTGACGGTCACCGGCGGCTGCCCCTCCCGCTATTCTCGGCGGGTGCGCCCACTCCCCTCCCCGTTCGATGACATCGCGGCCGGTCGGCCGGCGAGCATCGCGCTGGCCGGACCGGCCCTGCTCGGCAGCCGGCTGCTGACCAAGGACCTCGCCTTCCCGACCTCGGAGCGTGACGCCTTCCATCTGCGCGGGCTGCTCCCGGACCGGGTCCTGACGATCGAGGAGCAGGTCGAGCTCGAGCTCGAACACCTCCGGCGCAAGGAGGACGCGCTCGAGCAGTACATCGGACTGGCCGCGCTCCAGGACCGCAACGCGACCCTGTTCTACCGACTCCTGGCCGACCACCTCGCCGAGTTCCTGCCGATCGTCTACACCCCAACTGTGGGTCGAGCGTGCATGGAGTTCAGCCACATCATCCGACGGACGCGCGGCGTCTGGATCACGCCGGCCGACCGGGACCGCATCCCCGAGCTGCTCCGCCAGGGTCCGTACGATGACGTCCGACTCATCGTCGTCACCGATAACGAGCGGATCCTGGGTCTCGGTGACCAGGGCGCCGGCGGCATGGCGATCCCGATTGGAAAGCTGGCCCTTTACACCGCGGCCTGCGGGATCCATCCGGCCCTGACGCTGCCGATCTCGCTCGACGTCGGGACCGACAATCCGGCGCTGCTGGCGGATCCGCTCTACCTGGGCCATCGAGCACCCCGCCTCCGCGGCCGGGAGTACGACGCGCTGGTCGAGGCGTTCGTCGAAGGCGTGGCGGAGGTCTGGCCTGGTTGCGTGATCCAGTGGGAAGACTTCAAACAGAGCAACGCGCTGCGCATCCTGGACCGCTACCAGGCTCGCGTGCCGTCGTTCAACGACGACGTCCAGGGGACGGCTGCGGTCGTCGTCGCGGGGATCCTCGCGGCGGTCCGGGCCCTCGGCACGTCGCTTCAGGAGACGCGGGTGGTGCTCGCCGGAGCCGGTGCCGCCGGGATTGGAATCGCCCGGCTGCTCGGCCTGGCGATGCTCGAGGTGGGTATGGACGAGCCGAGCATGCGGCGCGCCATCGTGCTCGTCGATTCGCAGGGCCTCGTTCACGATGGGCGGCTCGACCTTGACGCCATGAAGCGCGAGTTTGCCTCGGCGGCCGCGACGGGGCCGTCCATCCCAGGGCTCGTCGAAACGATCGAGCGTGTGCGACCCGGCGTGCTGGTTGGTACGACCGGTGTGGGCGGCACGTTCGACGAGGCGGTCATCCGGGCGATGGCCGCGGGCACGGATCGCCCGGTGGTGCTGCCCCTCTCGAACCCGACGTCCAAGTCCGAGGCCACGCCCGTCGACGTCCTGCGCTGGACGAACGGGCGCGCGCTCGTCGCGACCGGCTCGCCGTTCGATGCCGTGGAGGTCGACGGACGGCGTCACGAGGTGGGACAGGCCAACAACGTGTTCATCTTTCCGGGCCTGGGCCTGGGCGCGATCGCCGCCGAAGCGAGCGCGATCACGCCCCGCATGTTCTTCCTCGCGGCGCAGGCGCTCGCCGCCGCGGTGACCGACGCGCGTCTGGCGAGCGGGGCCATCTACCCGCCGGTTGACGAGCTGCGGCCGGTCTCGCGTGCGATCGCGATTCGGGTCGCGCGAGAGGCCCTCGACGCCGGCCTCGCCGGAATTGACCCCGACACGGACGTCGACGCACTCGTGGACGGTGCGGTGTGGTGGCCCCACTACGTCCCGTACGTGCCCGCTCGGCCCGCCGAACGGCGGCGGGCAGTCCCCGGGTGATGTAACGCCGATATCGGCCGGTCGGGCGCTGGCGAGGACTAGCGGTAGTCCTCACGGACGTTGTTGACAAACGAGAGTCTCCCCGCAGGGCTCGGGTTGTTGAAGCTCGAACCGGCAAAGGAGACTCTCGTGGGCGCATCGTACGGCTCGCCTCAACGAGTACGGTCGTTTCGAGGCGCTCGAACGGATCCTGCCGCCCTGTTCCCCAATGGATTCCAGGAGACCGCTCAGGTCAATCGGCATATCAGCCGTACGCCTATTTGTCGCGCTCGGCGCCTGCCAGCACGGCCTGGGCCGCGGCCAGGCGCGCGACCGGCACCCGGAACGGGGAACATGATACGTAGTCCAGCCCGATTTGCTCGCACTTGTGGATCGATTCGGGGTCGCCGCCGTGCTCGCCGCAGATCCCGAGCTCGATGTCCGGGCGGGTCGCGCGCCCCTTCTCCACGGCCGTGCGCATCA
>JBKKDW010000279.1:0-5287 GCA_046708025.1 Candidatus Limnocylindrales bacterium | reverse complement strand
GGCGTCGTCCAGGCGATGGCCAGTCCGGCGGCGGCACCAGCCTCGCGGACAGCGGTCCAGGTCGGATCGGACACCACCGACCCGTCCAGTTCGCCGGCCCGCAGCCGCTCGAGCTGGACGAACTCGGCGTTACCCGTATCGCCGTGCTTGCCGACGTCCTGATCGAGTCGTTCGCCACGGAAGTCGACCAGCGGGTCGAAGCCCGCCTGGCGCATGGCGTACGCCGGCAGGATCCAGGCCTGCGACGAGTCGCTGTCGCCGAAGCCGACGCGCCCACCGCGAAGGCCTTCCAACCCGAGGCCAACTGCGGGCGAGTCGGCCGGCACGATCAGGTGGCTCGTCCAGTTCCGGTCGGTGTCGCGCATGGCGATCGCACGGCATCGGCCGCCCGTTGCCCTGACCGTGGCCACGTACGCCAGGTTGGTGTTCCAGGCGACGTCAATCCAGCCCGCCTGGAGGGCCTTCACCTGCTCGTCGTACGTCGAGAAGAGCACGTATTCGAACGGGAAATCGCGCTCGCGGAACCAGCGCCGAAAGGCCTCCCAGATCGTGACGACCTGGGCCTTGTAGGCCACCGCGCCGACGCGATAGGCGTCGGATCGGGCGGACGTCACACTCATGCAAACAGGTCCAGCCCGGTGAGCGCCTTGCCGATGAAGTCGCGCAGGATATCGGTCGTCGGCGCCATGACCGAGGAGGCCCGGGCATCTCGGAAATGGCGCTCGATGCCGAGGTGCTTCGAGAAGGCGGCGCCGCCACAGGCGCGCATGATCTCGTCGGTCACGTCGATCGCCATCTCGCCTGCGGCAGCCTTCAGGGCGAGGACACCCAACTGCGCCTCAGGGGCGCCGGCCTCGATCTGGCGGGCCACCTCGTAGAGCAAGGCGCGTGCCTGGAGGTAGCGGATCTTCGCTTCGGCCAGCCGGGCGCGGACACCGGGGATCTCGGCCAGTGACGAGCCGAGATGCTCGAATCGGGCGCCCGAGATGTGCTCCGTCCCGCTCTCGATGGCCGCCGCCGCGATCCCCAGCGACGTCGCTGCCCCACACAGCACGAACCACGGCAGGGTGGCGCTCATCATCAGGCCGAATCCCGACCCGGGGCCGCCCAGGCGTCGATCCTTGTCCGCCCGGACAGCGCGATAGGCGACCGGTGACGAGGCGTTACCCCGCATCCCGAGGCCGTCGAACCGGCCCATGATCTCGATGCCCGGACTCCGGGCATCGACCAGGTACAGGTCGGTCTCGAGCGGGCCGGCCATGCCCATCGCGCCCGTTGCCGTGATGTGGGAATCAGCGTGGCCGGCCGAGGTGACCCACGACTTGTCGGCATCGATCTGCACGTCGTCGGGGCCGCCGTCGACAGCCCGGGAGACCTGCGCCCAGAAGTGGCTGCGCGATCCGCGTTCGCTGTAGGCGAGGGTCGAGAGGTGGTCGCCGGTCGCAATCGCCCGAAGCGTTGCCGCCTTGATCCCGTCGTGCGGACCGACGGTTCCGGCCAGCAGGGTCTGGGCCGCGACGAGATGCATCGTGTAGATCATCCCGGTCGAGGCGCAGGCCGCCGCGACCTGCTCGACCGCGGCCACGATCTCGGTTGGACTGCCACCTGGACCGCCGTACGCCTCCGGAACGCCGAGCCCCAGCAAACCGGCCTGGCGCAGGGCCGCGATGGCTTCGTCCGGGAATCGTGCCTGGCGGTCGATCTCCGCGGCGTGTGCGCGGATCACCTCGGTCGGGACGGATCGTGGCGCGACGGCAACGGTCATGGTCGTTCCTCCTGCGGCTGCAAACGTCGTGAAGTCAGCGGGTCGTCGATGACGGCTTGATGACGGGCGATCCAGGCAGCCGTCCGTGGCGCCCAGCGACTGTCACCGTCCAGCTCGCGAACGAGCGTTTGAAGGTCGGCCAGGGTGTCGACATCCGGCCAGGATGCGACGGTCGATACACGCCAGCCAGCCTCGCCAAGGGTCCGGACCGTGGCTTCGAGCGCGGTCGCTCCACCCATCGGGATGCTCCGGAAGACGGTCTCGAGTCGACGAGCCAGCCGCGCCCGCAACCACCGGCGGACAGGACCAGGGAACCACCATCGGGGCGATTGCCAGCGCAGGCCAACGAGGTGGTATCCGCCGTCGCTGCTCGGCCCGACAACGGCCGAGCCAGTCCCTTCATCCAGGGCTGCCAGGGCTTCCTGGATCCGGGATGGCCGGAGCGCGGGCACGTCGCCGGCAACCGCGATCGCACGATCGGCACCTCGGTCGAAGGCGGCCAGGAAGACCTCCGCCAGCGCAGCCGAGAGGCCATGGCGACTCTGGACCAGCGATGTCCAGGCCGGGCCAATGATCTGGCCGACCGGGTCGATATCGTCTGTTCGAGCGAGCATCACGATCGGGCTGGAGCGCCCTCGACGGCACGCCTCCTGCAGGTTCGCGGCCACGTCGGCCAGGCAGGCCGCCCACAGGTCCGCCGTGTGTCCCTCGCCGAGCGCGACCGCCAGGCGGGTCTTGGCGTGGCCCGACCCGGGCGCTTTCGCCATCAGGCCGATGACCGGTCGCGGGCTCGTCTCGTTGACGGCCGTCCGGACCATCTCCCGGCCGGCCCGAACCGACGCTCTCCACGAGCCCGACACCTTGCTCACACCACCGCGTCGGACTCGGAAGGCCACGGGGACTTCAAGCACCCGAATGGACGGCTCGACCAGGGCCCGCGCAACCAGTTGCACCGTCCAGCCGTAGCGCTCGTCGTCGAGCTCAAGGCGCTCGAGCGTCGCGCGACGGAGGGCCTTGAAGGGCGGGAAGTCGTGGACTGTCCGCCCGGAGCGGGCAGCGACGATCGCGGCCACCAGCCGGTTGCCGAGGCCGGCGTGCCAGGGCATGGCTCCCGCCTCCACCAGGTGTCGCGGCCGCCGGCCCAGGGCGACATCTGCGTCAGCGAGGGCGGCGATGAGCCTGGACAGGTCACGTGGGTCGCACGATCCGTCCCCGTCCAGAAATGCGACGACCTCGTGGGCGTGACCGTCCGGGCCAGGGCCGAGCGCCCGCTCCGCACCGGTCAGACAGGCCCGTCCATAGCCACGCCGCGGCTCATCGACGATCACGGCGCCGGCGGCGGCTGCGATGTCGCGCGTGCCGTCGCGTGAACCGCCGTCGACCACCTGGACGCAACAGGCCCCGGCGTTGCGGAGCCCTGAAACGACATCGCTGATCGCGTCCTGCTCGTCGATCACCGGCACCACGGCTGCCACCCGGAGGATCATGGCACTCCCCCGCCGCGCTGTGGGCCCCATAGAATGAACCGACCGTCGTCGGCCAGCAAGGGTCGCGTGCCAGATTTCAGTTTCGCGACGACCTGGTCGTGTCGCTCGTCGACCCGCGCCGTGGGTGACCAGGCGACCCGGTCGATCAGCACATAGGCATCCTCGGGCGGGGTGACCCCCGCCAACCGACCGACCGCCGAACGCCCCGCGAGCGGCGCGAGGAGGCCCTCGTCGGCGATGAGCAGGGCCTGCCCCGGGACGTTGGCGGCGACGAGCCGGAGTCGATCGATCGCGGCCGGTCGCTCGAGGAAGGCCGGGTCGCCATGATCGAAGGGTGGCAGCGAGCCCTGAACCCAGCCCCCGATGATCGCCGGGACGGCAAGCACGAGCATCAGCGCGCCGATTGAGGCCGGATGGGACAGGCGAGGCGCAGCTGGCAGCCCACGGGCGGTCGACCCCGGGGACTGATCGGCTCGCCGGCGGCGATGCCACCATCGCCACAGTCGAATCCAGGTGGCAATCGCGCGGCGTCCGCCGAGGGCCGCCGCAACCAGGAGCGGAACGACGAGGATCAGCGGGTACTGCAACCTCACGGCGGCCTGCAGGGTGTGTGCGGATAGCAGCAGCGCGCCCAGCGGCGGCAGCACAAGGAGCGCCCAGCGGGGCCTGAGCAACGGCAGGCCGACGAGCGACACGACCATTCCGGCGATCACGAACCACGGTGCCCGGCGGGTGAGCGACGCAAGCACGTCGTCGGTCATCGTGAATGGCGCGGCGAGCACCCCGAGACCATCGCCCAACCAGGCGTAGTAGCGGGCGGTGTCGCTGCTGGCGCCGTCACGAATCCACGGCATCAGGACGCCGAACACGATCACCGCCCACAACGCTGCCACCGCCGCCAGGACGCGCCCGTGGTGACGAAGCTCGCCCCGGCCACGCACGGCCACGACCAGGCCGACGACACCGACGGCATAGGCCAAGTCCTCGCGGGTCACCAAGGCCACGATCGCGAATACCCACATCGCTCGCGATCGCCCGGTCAAGCCCGCCCAGCCAGCGAGCAGGGCGAGGACCACGCCCACCGTCTCGGGGTGGAAGTCCGAGCGGATCACATCCTGCATCGTTCCCCACAAGGGGACGCCGATCGCCAGAGCCGCCGCCAGGGCTCCCGCTGCTCGGCTCGGTCGGAGGGCGGCCCGCACGAACAGGAATACCGCTGGCACGATGGCGCCGACCGCGACGGCATGGAACAAGTTGAGAACGCGGACGTCCGCCCAGACCAGGCGTTCGATCAAGGCCGGAACGACGAGGATCGGCGAGAAATGGAGGCCCAGGAAGGAGCCCTCGTGGAAGCTCGAAACCCACTGCCCGTTCTGGCCGACGTTCCAGATGACCTGCTGAAAGAAGGCCAGGTCGTACGGCGGCGCGGAAAGTCCGTCAACCCGACCGAGGAGGAGCGCGGCGACCCATGCCATCGCAGCCAGACCGGCGCCAGCGGCCAGCAGCGCCGGCCACTCCGTCACCGACACGCTCACCCGCCATCCGATGCGTGCGGCGGTCACGGCGCGACCAACGCCGCGCGCAGGGACAGCGGCCGAGAAGGGCGGTTCGGTCATCCCAGCGTGGAGCCAACCACTACGGGCGATGCAGGGCGACGCTCGGCGGCCGTCAGGAGCGGCCGTTTCGAGGCGCGATAGGCCGCGGCGATGCCCAGGGCCGCGTCGCGGACGGCCTCGTCGGCGGTCATGCGTGGTCGCCATCCCAGCGATCGCAGCGCGGTCGTGTCGAACTCGACGTGCGCGGTGTCCCCCGGCCAGCCACCCCCGCCAACGGCAGATCGGCCCGTAAAGGCAAGCTCCACCGATCCATGCGGAAGGTCAAGCGCATCGATGACGATCTCGGCAACGCGGCACACCGTGAGCGTGCCCTCCGAACCAATGTTGAGCACCGTCATCGAACTCTGGGGGACGGTCGCGACGGAATGCCGCATCCCGGCCACGAGATCGCCGACCGCGATATACGGCTTGGCCTGGGT
>JBKKDW010000278.1:0-11837 GCA_046708025.1 Candidatus Limnocylindrales bacterium | reverse complement strand
GCCCGGCTCCACCCTACGGTTCCAGCCTGACCTGTGACTTCGGCAACATCGCCGCAAAGGGCAGCCGATCGATCTCGGTCCTCGTCAGCGTTGCCCAGTCATGGAACGTCGCCACTTCGATCTTCTTCTCCGCGTCGGCGGAGACGAACAACGAGAACGGATCCAACCAGCAGGTCAAGCTCGGCACCGCCGCCCCGCTGACCGTCCTGCCCTTCAGCGCGAACGGGGTCACAACCTTCAACCTGGGTGGTACGGCCAATACGACCCCCCTTGGCACGAGTGGTGCCGGGAACCTCCAGACAACGCTCAACCTGATCCAGAACAACAACGGCAACGGCAACGCGATCGTCATCGCCGAGGGCACGAACGCCACCCAGCCGGCCTATTGCGTGACCCTGAAGCTGATCTGCCAGCCCGACTTCACGGATGTGACCGTCAACGCCGGGTCGGCCGTCAGCCCGTACCTTGAGACGGTCCTGACAGCGAACGTTCCCAAGAGCTACAACATCAGGAAGGCGTTCGTGATCCACGTCCTGGACAACGGAAACGTCGAGACGCTCTACAACGTGGCCGGCACGTCATGTCTCGCCCATCCGCTGCTCGTCCCGTGCGCCGACTTCTCGCTCAGCAAGGCCAGCGTTCTCACCATTACCGTCCACACGAACGGAAACGGCAAGTTCGGCTTCTAACTTCGGGGTCGTAATCAGCGTCAGTCGGTCGCGGGTGCGTCCGGCCGAAACAACGTCACCCTTGCGTTCGAACAGGGCAAGAGCCTCCCTCAAGGGAGGCTCTTGTGTGTCTTTCGCGCCGATCACGCGCAGGACCTCCGCGAGGTCAAGGAGCGCCTCGGCATGCTGCTCGATATAGGAGCCTGATCCCGCCATGGCTACCGCCTCGCGCGCGAGCGCCGCTGCTTCATCGCCGCCACCGTCGTGCGCCCACAACTTGGCTCGCGCCGTTCTCCAGGTGATCTGGCTGAAAACGTCGTCCTCGCCGGCGAGTTCCTGGGCGACCTGGACGTGCCGCGCGGCTTCCTCGAAACGACCGAGGGCATAGAGGGTGTGGCCAAGGAGGCCGGCCACGCTCGAGCGGTACAGGCGCTCATCGACCGCTTCCAGGATCACGAGGTCCCGGCGCAATTCGCGCTCGGCTGCCTCGACATCGCCGGCAAGCATTTCGACGCGCGACGATTCGAGCGATGCCCCCGCGACCGTCAGGCTGGGCCCAACATCTGTCACGATCTCCTGGCCCCTTCGGTACATGCCCCGCGCCTGTTCGAATTGGCCGCACATGGCGTGGAGGACGCTGCAGATCGCCAAGAAGCGTGCCTCGGCGGTGCGGTCCAGTCCGACCGCGTCCGTCAAGGCTTCGCAGCGTTGGATCGCCTCGAGCACTGGCATTGGCGATTCGAGGGCGGCCTGGGCGTAGTTATAGGCCGCGCGCGCTGCCAACCGTGAGTCACCTGACGCGGAAGCGATCTCGACGACCCGGCTCGCGGCATCGGCGGCTTCCTCGAGGGCGCCGATCGTTCCGAAGATGACCCCCAGAAGGCGCCACGACCTGGCCAGGCCTGCCGCGTCGCCCTCGATCTCGAAGATGGGGATGATCTGGCGCACGTGCGCCACGACCCGCTTGGCGTCGCCGATCGACCCGGACGTGACGAGGTTCAGCTGGTACCTCACGAGGGCCTCACGCGCTTCCAGCCGCCTGTTGCCGATGGCCTCGGCCACACGCCGGGCGCCCTCGAGTGCCGAGCCGGCAGCCTCGAAGCGGCCCTGCTCGATTTCCGCTTCGGCAAGTTCCGTCAACAATTCGACCCGAGTGATCTCGAGCTCCGGGAGCACCATGGTCGCTCGTCGCATGAGGTTGGCCGCTGCCGGCGCGTCGCCTCGCCCGAACGCTCGCCGACCGGCCGACGCAAGCTTCTCCGCGGCGCGGCGGCCAACCTCCCGGCCGGCGTCGTCAATCGGCCCCAACTCGCCACGGTAGCGATAGGCTTGCTCGAGGTGGTAGCCGAGGATCTCCTCAAACTCCAATTCGCGGCCACGTTCGCGGTTGATCGGTTCGGCCCAGCCGACGAACCGTTCGTGCAGCTCAGCGCGAGTCCGCTTGAGCAGGCTCCGATAGGCCGAATCCTTGATCACCGAGTGGCCGAAGCGATAGAACTCGTCGTCGTTGACCCCCGGCCGCAGGAACTGCTTCGCGGTCAATGACAGCAGGTGGTCTGGCACGTCCGGTGCCGCCTCCGCCGGGACGAGGTGGACCACGGCCTCGACCGGGAAGCCGAGGCCGATGACCGAGGCCGGATCGATCACCTGGCGCTCCTCGACGTGGAGCGCATCGAGCCTGGCGGCGACCAGGGCCTGGACGGTCGGCGGGATTTCGAGCTCATGAGAGGAGATGGTCGCCACCCAGTCGCTGCCCTCCCGGCGCAGCGCGCCGGTCTCGACCAGCATCGAGGTGATCTGCTCGACATACAGCGGATTGCCTTCCGCCGCCGCGACGATCCGTTGTCGAACAGACGTGTCCAGGCCGCCCAGCAGCTGCTCGAGAATGGCATCGGCGTCGCCGGCGGACAACGGCCCCAGGACCAGCCGCTCCGCTTGGTGGCTCTCCGCCCACTCCGAGCGCGCTTCAAGCAGTTCGTGGCGGGCCGTGGTGAGCAGCAGGATCGGCGCCCCCTGGACGGCGTCGAGCAGGTGGTCCAGCAGCTCGAGGAAGGTCGGCGCCGCGACATGGATGTCGTCCACGATCGCCAGCAGCGGATGGCGGCTGGCGATCGCTTACAGCAACTTGCGAATCCCCCAGAACAGCTCGGGACCCGGATACTGCGTCGCCGACAGTCCGATCGCCGCACCGACCCGGTCCGCGATCAGGGCCGGGTCGTCGGTCGTGCCGGTTGCCGCTCGAGCGGCTTCGGCAATCTTCGCGAGGGCAAGCTCCGGTGGGTCGTCGTCACCGATGCCGGCCGCACTCCGGACGATCTCGGCGATCGGCCAGAACGTGACACCGTCCCCGTACGGCAGGCAACGGCCGCGCAGGACCTGGGTCCGATCCTGGCTTGACGTCTGGGCGGCGAACTCGCGGATCAAACGCGACTTGCCCACACCCGCGTCGCCGATCACCGTGACCATCTGGCACGATCGTGTCGCAGAGACCTGGAGCAGGGTCTCCTCCAGCCGCGCCATCTCCGGCTCGCGCCCGACGAACGGGGTTGTCGGTGCGCTGCGCTCGGTCGGTCGCTGGGCTACCCGGACAAGCCGATAGGCGGGCACCGGCTCCGCTTTGCCCTTGAGCGTGAGTGGAGGGACGGGCTCGACCTCGATCTGGTCGTGCGCAAGTCGGTAGGTCAGGTGGCCGATGATGATCTCCTGCGGCCCGGCCGCCTGTTCCAGGCGCGCCGCGGTATTGACCGCGTCGCCGGTGACCAGGCGCTGACCGAGGCTCGCGTCGCCCGCGATCACCTCGCCGCTGTTGACCCCGATGTGGTTGCGCAGCTCCAGGCCCCAGCGCGCGCGAAATTCATCGTTGAGCGCCGGGAGGGCGGCCTGCATCGCCGCGGCGCCGCGGATCGCCCGCAGGGCATCGTCTTCGTGGCGGATCGGCAAGCCGAAGACGGCCATGACGGCGTCGCCAATGAACTTCTCGACGGTCCCACCGTGCTGCTCGAGCGCGCCCTTCATGGCCTCGAAATAGCGGGACATCACGTCGCGCAGGGCCTCGGCGCTCGGTGGCGTGCCGTCCAGGGTCGACGGCTTCGGGTCGGCGAACACGATCGTCACGGTCTTGCGGCTCTCGCGGAATCGAGCCGAAGCAGCAAGCGTCGATCCACACATCCCGCACAGCCGGAACGCCTCCGGGTTGTCCTGTCCGCAGGCTGGGCAGAGCTGGAGCCCGGCGGCGGCCGTGTCGACTCGCGCTCGCCCGGCCTCGGCGCGGCTGACGACCGAGATGAGGCGGTAGGCCGGGATCGTCGTGCTCGAACCCTTTGGGCTGACCGATCCGACCGGCTCGGCGGCGACCGAGTCGTGCACCAGGTCGTAGGTGGACTGGGCGACCAGGACTTCGAGCGGGGGCGCGTTCTGCTCCATCGCCGAGGACGCCTGCATCGTGTCGCCGGTCAGGACATGCTGGCCCAGGCTGGCCGTTCCGAACACGACGATCCCGGTGGCGATGCCGGTCCGGACGACCAGCCGCACGCCCCATTTCTCGTCGAGCCGATCGTTCAGGTTGGCCAGCACGCGCATCGTCTCGCTCGCCGCCTCGACCGCCCGCAGTGCGTCGTCGTCGTGGCGTACAGGCAGACCGAAGACCGCCACGATCGCGTCCCCGATGATCTTCTCGATTGTTCCACCGTGCGAGATGTAGACGGCCTGCATCTCGTCGAAGTAGATGGTCAGGACCTCGCGCAGCGTTTCGGGATCGAGCCGTTCGCCAAGCGCGGTCGAGCCCTTCAGGTCGGAGGTCACGACGGTCGCGAAGCGCTGGATCTCCTCGGCGGCCGGAGCCCCTTCGACCGGTGTGCCGCACGCGCCGCAGAGCCGGAAGCCAGCCACCGTCTGGGCGCCGCAGCTTGGACAGATCGACGGCTCCACGCACGGAGTCTAAGCGTACGATGGTGGCCATGGCCCAAACGCCGACGCCCGATGCGCTCGCACGTGACGCATTGGCCGCGTGCCGGCTCTTTGCCGGTGTCGACGAACGAACCCTGGACCTGCTTTCTGCGGCCCTCCGGTCGAGACGGTTCAGGCGGGACGAGGTCATCTTCCACGTGGATGACCCGGGCGATTCACTGTTCATCGTCGCCAGCGGCTCGGTCAAGATCATGCTGACGGCCGACGACGGCACGGAGCCCGCCATCCTGACAACGATCGGTCCAGGCGGCTTCTTCGGGGAGCTGGCGCTGCTCGACGGGGCCCCTCGTTCGGCCACGGCGGTGGCCATGGACTCGGTCGAAACACTCGCCCTCCGCCGGGACGCCTTCGACCGACTGGTCGACTCCGAAGTCGGCTTGCGGCGGGCGCTGCTGGGCTCCCTGGCGCACGAGATCCGGCGTCTCACGGCCCAGGTAGAAGACCTCCACTTTCTGGACCTGCCCGGACGGCTGGCCCATCACCTGCTGCGCCAGCTGGGCGACAACGGCGAGGATCAGCGCCCGGCGACCACCGAGGTCCGGCTTCCCTGGCCGTACACCCAGGGCGAGCTGGCCGGCATGATTGGCGGCTCGCGTCAGTCGGTGAACCGCCTGCTGGCAGACTTCGTGGCCCAGGGCCTGTTGCGTTTCGAGGGCGACGACCTGGTCATCGCCGACCCGCGCCGGTTGGCAGCCGCTGCCCGGCGATGACCGCGACGCGCCGTGCGGCGGAGGACGCTCGACGGGCGGCCTCGCTTGATGCCCTGGTCGGCGTTGCGACCCGTCTCGCGGCCGCCGAGCGCCTGGCCCCGCCATCGGGTGAGCTGGCGCTTCGTGCGATTGCCGACGCCGGCGCGGCTGCGCTGCACGTGGCGGCGGCTTCGATCGCGCTGCACGATCCGGTCCTGGACGCGCTGGTTTTCCGGGCCGCCGCGGGGCCCCAGGGCGAGGGAGTGGCTGGCCTGGTCATCGCGCCGCACGAGGGCATCGCCGGGTATGTCTACGGCACCGGGCAGCCCCTGGCGGTCGCCGACGTCGCGGCCGATCCGCGCTTTGAACGAGAGACTGCGGAGCGGACCGGCTACGTGCCCCGGTCGCTGGTGGCCGTCCCGCTGGTCGACGACCAGGGCACCATTGGGGTCATGGAGTGGCTCGACCGGAGCGACGGAGCCCCGTTCGATCTGACTGATCTCGAGATCGCAACCCGGGTGGCCGCGGCCGCGACCGCGACGGCCCGCGCGACGCGACTCGAGTATGACGCCGGCCGGCTGCTGGGGCGAGTCCTGGCGGCCCTGGCGACGCTGCCCGGAGCCCCGGACCGCGAGGCGATCGAGGCCCTAGTTGGTGAGGTCGCCAACCAGCTGGCCGGTGACGACCCGCTCTGGCGCCTGGCCGATCGGATCGGCCAGCTGCGCGAGACCGATCCTGATGATGTCGACCTCGCCGTCGCCTGGCTCGACGCGCTGCTCGCGAGGAGCCGCCGCCGTGGCCGCTTCAGCCGCAGCGTACCGGCCTGACCGTCCCACCATGACCGAGCGCGTCCTGCCGGCCTGGAGCAGCGCCTTCGCGAGCGGGTCCCAGCACCGATTGCACCGCCGCCGCCCATTCGGCACCATGGATCGCGCCGCGGTCTTCGGCGACAGCACGGGCGAGGGTGTGACCGTCGCGATCATCGACTCCGGTGTCGAGGCCGACCACCCCGCCGTCGGCGGGCGGCTGGTGCGCAGCCTGCGCGTCGAACTCGGCGGCGATGAACCAACCGTTGTCGACGACCCGGACGGCACCGATCTGGTCGGCCACGGCACGGCCTGCGCGGGGATCATCCACGCCATCGCCCCAGCCGCCGACCTCGTCTCGATCCGCGTGCTCGGGGCGGACAACCGGGCGGGCGGCTGGGCGTTTGCGGCGGCGCTCGAGTGGGCGATCGCACAGCGCTTCGGGGTGGTCAACCTGAGCCTGTCGTCGCGCAACGAGGCCATGGCCGAGCGCTTCCACGAGATCGCCGATGCTGCGTATTTCGCCAACGCGCTGCTCGTGGCCGCCGTCAACAACGTGATCGGCGCGTCGTATCCGTCGCTCTTCGCGGCCGTCGTATCGGTGGCGGCGCACGATGCCGGCGATCCCGATGTCTGGTTCTACAACCCCTCGCCGCCGGTCGAATTCGGCGCGCACGGGCTCGACGTGGACGTGGCCTGGCGCGGCGGCACGCGGATCCGGGCAACCGGCAACTCGGTCGCCGCGTCGCATCTGGCCGGCCGTGCGGCGCTGATCCGCGGCCGGTATCCGGATGCCAGCCCGTTCGAGGTCAAGGCAATGCTGGCGGCGACGGCCTCCGAGCCCTGACATGGAGACACCGCCCGGGAAACGGGCGGTGTCGTCGCGAGATGTGGGGGCGGGTCAGGCCGGTCGATGGCCCGCGTCGTCGTCGGCGTCGGTCGGCAGGAGCTCGCCGCCCTGGCTCGGAAGTCGCTTGCTGAAGTCGACCGGTGGCGCCGGGTTGACCCAGCCGTGGCCCTCGACATCCGTCCCATCGATGAACCGAGACGGATCCTCGGTTCCGACGAGCCCTTCCCTGGGGAGCCGGATTCGCTTGTTCGTCATTGCCCTCATCCCTTCCCGTCGTTCGGGTGGTGATCCTTGATGACCGTACCGTACCGCACCGGACCACTCCAGCCGAGCCCCTGGACGACGTTCGTGGGGTCAGCTAGCCGACACCTTTGCCCTCGGAGTACGTGCGCTGAAGCAAGTCGACTGAGGGTCGGGGTGTGCGCAGGTCGCGCAGCGACTCCTGGTCGACGCCGGAGAGGCGCGGCAGATCTGCCGCCTCGGTACGAATGAGCCGGGTCGTCAGCGTGGCATGGACGAGTCGCTGGATCTCCGGGACGACCATCGTTGCCCGCAGCGACTCGGCCGGGACCTCGAGCAGGGTCGTGTCGGTCTCGGCGATCACGTCCGCAGTGCGCGGGCTGCCGGTCAGCGCCGCGATCTCCCCGAAGAAGTCGCCGGGGCCCATGGTCGAAAGCCCGCGGAAGCTGTCGCCATCGGGAATGCCGGCGGCCGTGGAACCGTCCAGGATGAAGTAGGCGGACGAGGCGATGTCGCCGTGCTCCACGATCCGTGTCCCGCTCGGGACCGCGCGGATCGTTGCGCTTCGAATGAACGCCGAGCGCTGGGCGGGGGAGAGCTGGCCAAGCGGCCCGATCCGGGTCGCCAGCCGATCGAAGTCGGCCAGGGTCGCCGCCCGCAACGGCACGGTGGCCATGGACGGCGCCGCCCCGGCGGCCTGGAGCCGTGCGGCCGCCGCCCGCCAGGTGGCGACACTGAGGCCCGGCGCGACCAGGGTGAACAGCCCCGAGACGATCACGATGGACGAGGCGACCAGGATCAACAGCCGGATGTCGACGATGTCGGCGAGTCCCGCCCCGGCCATCCCGAACAGGAAGATGACGTCGCGCATCACGTAGAAGGCCGAGAAGACCCGGCCGCGCATCTCGCGTGGCGTGTTCCGCTGCAACAGCGTTGCCCGCGACACCGACGACGGCGAGTTGAAGAAGCCCGAGATCATGACCAGCACGATCGCGATCGGCACGGACGTGGCCAGGCCGTACAGGATGCCGGAGACGCCCATGCCGACCATCGCGACGACGATCCAGGCGGGCTCCGGCAGGCGTCGGGCAAACCTTGCCATGAAGAACGATCCGGCCACGAAGCCCACCGAGGTCAGCCCCTCCTGGAGCCCGTACTCGAACTCGGTCGCCCCGAGGACCTTGATCGAGAAGGGCAGCAGCAGCACGTTCCACAGACCGAACGAGAAGAACATCAGCGCCCCCACAGCGAACAGGGATCGGATGATCGGTGTGCCGAACAGCGTCGAGAAGCCGGCCCGCAGGTTGGCGATCACAACTGCAACGCTGGCGTCCTCGTCCGGGATGGGCATCGGGTGGCGGCCCATGAGCGCGATGCAGCCGGCCGAGAAGACGAACGTGGCCGCGTCGATGATGAACGCCCAGTACAGGTCTACGGTGCTCGCGAGCAGGCCGGCCGCCGCGAAGCCGATGGCCGTCGAACCAAAGGAGGCGATCGACAGGAAGGAGTTGGCCGACAACAGCTCCTCGTCGCTGGCCAGCTCCGGGATTAGGCTGTCGTGGGCCGGGTCGAAGAACTGCTTGACCCCGGCGTTGAGCAGGATGAGGCCGTACAGCCCGATCACCGCGATCGTTTCGATCCCGATCACGACCGCGATGAAGGCGACGATGACCGCCTGCGCGAGGCAGGTTGCGATCATGATTCGCCGCCGATCGTGACGATCGACGTAGACGCCGGCCAGCAATCCCACGATCAGGCTCGGGACTGCGGTCGCCATCAGGGTCAGCCCGACCGCCAGGGCCGAGCCGGTTTCCCGGTAGACCCAGATCCCCGCCGCGAGATCGGTCAGGGCGGAGCCGGCCGTGGAAACCAGCTGGGCAGTCCATAGCAGGCTGAAGTCGCGCTTGCGGAAGACCGCGAACATGGAAGGGGCCGGCTCCGCTGCACTCGTCATCGGTCGGTCGAGTCTAGTCGGCCGGTGGGGCGATCGTGATGCCCTCGCGCAGGAGCAGATCGCGCTTGTTGCCCAGGCCGTGCGCCCGGTCCCCCCAACGATCTCCGCCCCAGCCGCCCAGCGATCCGTCAGAGGCGATCACCCGGTGACACGGGATCAGGAACAGGATCCGGTTGCGCCCGAGCGCGCCACCGACGGCCCGGGTCGCGCGCGGCGACCCGATCCGGTGGGCGATGTCAGCGTAGCTCGCGGTCCGGCCCCACGGGATCGTCGCCACGGCTTCCAGGACCCGGCGGTCCCAGGTCGGCCGGTCGGCCAGATCGATCGGCGGGCTGTCGCCGGCTGGGCGACCGGACAGGAAGCCCTCGACCCACTTCACGCCCCGGGCCAGGTGTTTCTCGCGCTGCCCCTTCGAGCGCACGGTGGCGGCCAGGGCCACGGGACTGCCCAGGCGCCGGGTCAACCCCGCATCGAAGGCATCTTCGGTCGTCAGCCACTCGATGGCGACGACGCCGCGGTCCGTGGCCGCGATGAAGACCGGTCCCCATTTCCCGTCGAGCGTCGTCCTGATCGCGACGGGATCGTCCATGCTCCCGAGTGTGACGCAGCCCGGGCGCCGCGAACAGCCCCCTCCGGAGGTCGCCGCCCGTACACTCCCGGTCATGCATGATCACGTCGTTCCGGCTGCTCCGGTTGCTCCGGCCGCTCAGGCTCGGGCTGCTCCGGGCCGGCCGGACCCTCGCGATCTGGACGGGCCGTTCCGCCATCGGGTCGAGATCGTGGTCCGCTTCGCCGACACGGACGCGATGCGCCATGTCAACAATGCGGTCTACCTCACCTACTGCGAAGCTGCCCGGATTCGCTATTGGACGGACGTCACCGGCGAGCCGTTCGCGCTTGGCACCGAAGCCGCCGAGAGCCTGATCCTCGCGGAGGCCAGGATCACCTACCGCGCCCAGGCGTTCTACGGTGAAACCGTGGTGGTCGAGACGCGCGCGACCCGGATCGGGCGCTCATCATTCACCCTGAGCCACCGTCTGCTCGCGGGCGTTGGTGACGAGAATCGACGCCTGGTCGCCGTCAGCGAGACCATCATGGTCCGCTACGACTACGCGTCGGCCCGCGCAGTCCCGCTGTCGGCGGCGCACGTTGCCGCGATCGAAGGTTTCGAGGGCCGTTCGTTGCGCGACGGCGCCCCTGGATCGACCTCGCCGGCCTAGTCCACCACCCGACGGAAGACGGCGACCGCGTTCTGGCCGCCAAAGCCGAAGCCGTTGATCGCGGCCGTTTCCACCCTGGCCCGCCGCGCGGTCAGCGGCACGTAGTCGAGGTCGCACTCGGGATCGGGCGTGCGCAGGTTTGCCGTCGGCGGGATGATCCCGTCGCGAATGGCGCCGATGGCGGCCAGGGCCGATGCGATCCCGGCCGCGCCGACCAGGTGGCCGATCATCGACTTCGGCGAGCTGATCGCGACCTTCCGCGCGTGAGCTCCATAGGCCGCCTTGATGGCCCGGGTCTCCGTCGCGTCGTTGAGCTGGGTGGCCGTTCCATGGGCGACGATGTAGTCGATCTCGTCGGGCGCGACCCCAGCCTGGCGCAGGGCCAGGGTCATCGCCCGGGTCTGCCCGCGGCCAGTGGGCTCCGGCGCACTGATGTGAAACGCGTCGGCGGTGAGCGCACCGCCCAGCACCTCGACGATCGGCGTGGCGCCCCGGGCACGCGCATGGGCCAACGACTCGACGACCACGACGCCGGCCCCCTCACCCAGGACAAACCCGTCTCGTGTGGCGTCAAATGGCCGCGACGCGGTCTCCGGCGAGTCGTTGCGCTTTGAGAGGGCGGTCATGTTGGAGAGTGCCGCAACGCCCATCGGCCAGATCGGCGCCTCCGATCCGCCGGTCAGGACCACGTCGCACTCACCTGTCTGGATCAACCGCAGGGCATCGTGGAAGGCGATCACCGACGTGGCACAGGCAGCGACCTGGGTGATGACCGGTCCGCTCAGGCCGTACTCCATCGACAGCATGCAAGCCGCCATCGAGCCCGACAGAGCCGGAACCGCGAACGGGCTGACGAAGCGCGGGCCCTTCGTGTCGTGGACGTGCGTCCCGTCGATGATCTCCTCGATCCCCCCGCCGCCGGTGTTGACCACGACCCCGATCCGGTCGCGCTTCTCCTGGCTCATCGCGGCGAAGTCGATGCCCGAGTCGCCCACGGCCTCCTTGCCGGCACTCATGGCCAGGTGAATGAACCGGCTCATTCGGCGGGCCATCTTGGGATCCATCACCGTCGTGGGATCGAAGCCGATCACCTCGGCCGCGATCTGCACCTCGTGGGCCGACGTATCGAAGCTGGCGATCCGGCGGGTCCCGGTCACGCCTGCCGTGAGGTTCGACCAATAGGTCGGGAAATCGTTGCCGATCGGCATGATCGCCCCCAGACCGGTCACCACCGCGCGTCGGGCGGGATCCACTTCAGGCAATTGGTCCTCCTGGCGGGCAGGCGACCCTGGGCTGGGCGGTGCCCCGGCATGTCAGGCCGCGATTGTACCGGGTGCTGGGCGCCAACTCGCCCGCCGGGACGAACGCCCGCCGGGAGTCACTCGCCACGACGATCGCCTTCGGGAAGATCGCCCGCCGGGAGTCACTCGCCACGACGATCGCC
>JBKKDW010000277.1:0-3302 GCA_046708025.1 Candidatus Limnocylindrales bacterium | reverse complement strand
ACGGACGGGTCATCGTGGCGACCTTCGCCAGCAACATCGCCCGGATCCAGCAGGTCCTCGACGCCGCGGCGGCGTTCCAGCGCAAGGTCGCGGTCATCGGCCGGTCGATGGAGCAGAACTTCCGGATCGCCACGGACCTTGGCTACCTCAAGTACGACCCGGCACGGATCGTGGCCAAGGACAAGATCAAGGATCACCCGGACGCCAAGTTGGTCATCGCCACCACCGGCGCCCAGGGTGAGCCGATGGCCGGCCTGGCGCGGATGGCCAACCGCGATCATCGGTTCGTCGAGATCCAGCCCGGCGACACGGTCATCGTCAGCGCCAGCCCGATTCCGGGCAATGAAGAATACGTCTCGCGCACGATCGACAACCTGTTCAAGGCCGGCGCAAACGTCTACTACCACACGATCAAGCGCGCGCACGTTTCCGGTCACGCCAGCCAGGAAGAGCTGAAGTTGATGCTCGGACTGACCAAACCGAAGCATTTCATCCCGATCCACGGCGAGTTCCGGATGCAGGTCCAACACGGACGCCTGGCGATCGAGACCGGGGTAGCACCGGAAAACGTCTTCATCATCGAGAACGGGACGCCGATCGAGCTGTTCGCCGATGGCAGCGCCCGACGCGCCAGCCCGGTCACGGCCGGATACGTCTACGTTGACGGGCTGTCGGTCGGGGAGGTCGGCGATGTCGTCCTGCGGGACCGGCGCGCGCTGGCCAACGACGGCATGTTCATGATCGTGGTGACGGTCGACAAGCAGACCGGCTCCGTCATCGGCCGGCCCGAGATCATCACCCGGGGCTTCGTCCGCCTCAACGAATCGGATCCGCTGATGGAAGAGGCAGTCGAGCGGGTGCTCAAGGCGATCGACACGCCGGGTGACCATATCAGCGAGATCGCATTGCTCAAGACCCAGATCAAGGACGGCGTGTCGCGCTATCTCTACGAGCAGACCAAGCGGCGGCCGATGGTCTTCCCGGTCGTTGTCGAGGTCTAGCGTGGCCACTCGTCGTCGGGCGGCGACGCGCAAGCCGTCGTCGCGCTCGAGCGCACGTCGACCGAACGCGCTCGCCAGCCGCCTGACGCCCGATGTCGTCCGGTCCATCCTTGGACTGATCCTGCTGGTGCTCGGGGCGATGACCCTGATCGCCCTCGTGCTTCCCGGTCAGGGCAACCTGACAAGCTGGTGGACCGATGTCTTCGCGCCGTGGTTCGGGACGATGCGCTGGCTCCTGCCCTTCTTCCTGCTGGTCGCCGGCTGGTGGCTGGAGTGGGGGCCCGGTCGCCGCCCCGGCTCGGGCTGGGGCATCACCGTGCTGGGGCTGGCCGTCACCTACGGCGGCCTGGTCGGTGCGGCCCAGGTCATGGGCGTGTCCGGCGGCCGGATCGGGCGGGCGTTGGCGGGGACGCTCAACGAGCTGTTTCCGGCCGTTGGGTCGCTGGTGCTGCTCGTCGCGCTGGCCGCCTTCGGGCTGGTGCTCGGCTTCGGGATCCCGCTTCGCCAGCTGCTCAATCCGGCCGTCGGGACGGCTCGCTGGGTGGGCTCGACGGCGGCCGCATCGCTGCGCCGGACAGCCGGCGATGACTCGGCCCTGGCCGATCGCGCCACTGCCGTCGCGGACGCGCCACCGAACGGCCGCGGGCGGGCAGGCACCATCGGCGCCGGCCGATCGGTCTCGCCAGCGCCGTCACCGGGTCAGACCGGAGTGTGGGGCGAGGCCGATGAGTCGGCCATCCCAGCAGCCATCCCGAGCCCTCGTCCGACCTCGTCGACCTTCGCCCCGGCGCGCGGCGCGGGGGGCTCGACCACGCTCGTCGCGCCGGTCAGTCCTCTGATCGACACCGATGACATCACGGAAGGCTCGTCGCCGCCGACCAGAACGCGGGTCGAGTACGTCCTGCCGCCGCTCGCGACCCTCGAGGATGTCGCGATTCCGGTCAGCGCCGGCGGCGACGAGGCCGCCCATGCGCGGGTCGAGGAGATCATCGTCAAGAAGCTCGCCGGCTTCGGTATTACGGCCAAGATCGTGGGTCGCAACGCCGGACCGGTCGTGACCCAGTACGAGGTCCAGCCGGCGCCGCACATCAAGGTCAGCCGGATCGAGGGCCTCTCCGACGACCTGGCCATGGCCCTCGCGGCCCGTTCCCTCCGGATCGAGGCGCCCATCCCGGGCAAGAGCGCCGTGGGCATCGAGGTCCCCAACAAGGACTTCAACATCGTCGGCCTCCGGGGGATCCTGGAGTCGGTCGACGTCACGGGGACCGGCACCTCGCGCCTGACCTTCGCCCTCGGGCGCGACGTGGCCGGCGCGGCCCAGGCCGTGGACCTCGCCAAGATGCCCCACCTCCTCATCGCCGGGGCGACGGGCTCGGGCAAGAGCGTCATGGTCAACGCCCTCATCACCAGCCTCCTCTGCAACTCGACCCCCGACGACGTCCGGATGATCCTCATGGACCTCAAGCGGGTGGAGCTGGCGGGCTACAACGGCCTGCCCCACCTCCTCGTCCCGGTCATCACCGAGCCCGAGCGGGCCAAGGCGGCTCTCAAATGGGCGGTCAACGAGATGGAGGGCCGCTACCGCCGCTTCGCCGGGGCCACGGCCCGCAACATCCGGGCCTACAACGAGACCCGCATCGACCCCGACGACCGGATGCCCTACATCGTCATCGTCATCGACGAGCTGGCCGACCTGATGATGCGCGAGGGCAAGCACGTCGAGGATCCCATCGTCCGCCTCGCCCAGAAGGCGCGGGCGACGGGCATCCACATGGTCCTTGCCACCCAGCGTCCTTCGGTCAATGTCGTGACCGGCCTCATCAAGGCCAACTTCCCCAGCCGGATCGCCTTTGCCATGGCCTCCCAGATCGATTCACGGACGATCCTCGACGCACCCGGCGCCGAGGACCTCATCGGCCGGGGTGACATGCTCTACCAACCCTCGGACCTGCCGCGGCCGATGCGCCTCCAGGGCGTTTTCGTCTCGGACGTCGAGATCGGTCGCATCTGCGGCCACTGGACGAGCCAGATCGAGGATCCCCACTACGACATGGCGATCATCGAGAACGACGAGGAATCGACGGGTTCGGTGGAAGATCTCGACGACGTCGACAAGGATCGACTCTTCGACGATGCCCGCGAGGTCATCCGGGAGTACGATCGGGCCTCGGCGTCCCTGCTGCAGCGGCGCCTGAAGATCGGCTATGCGCGGGCCGCTCGGATCGTCGACCAGCTGGAGGCGAGGGGATACGTGGGAGCCTTCGACGGGTCCAATGCCCGCCCGGTGCTCCAGCGCGACCC
>JBKKDW010000276.1:0-3122 GCA_046708025.1 Candidatus Limnocylindrales bacterium | reverse complement strand
CCAGGTCGACGCCGGCCGACTGGAGCAGGCGGGCGGCCTCGATCGTGCGCTCGATCCGGACCGAGCGCGGTGGGTCGATCTCGACCGAGATGATGAAACGACCGCCGGCCAGGGTGCGCGCCAGCTGGGTGGGTGGCGGCGGCTCGCCCGACGAGGTCGTGACGGGGTGCTCCGGCACGATCAACCGCGGCCGGCTGGTTGGCGGGTGAGCTGGCCGGGGCGTTGCCGCCCCAACGTCGCTCGCGCGCACCCCTTCGCCTGCGCCCGCACGGGCCGGATCGCTCGCCTTGATCGTGTCGAGCGCCGTCCGCATCGCCGCGATGTGCTCGGGCGTCGTTCCGCAGCAGCCGCCCACGATCGCCGCCCCCGCGGCGAGCAAGCGCGGAACGATACCGCCCAGGTACTCGGGACTCGCGGCGTACACGAACTGGCCCTCGATACGCTGGGGAAGGCCGGCGTTGGGCATCACCGAGCGGCTCGCCACCGGTACCTGGGCCATCGCCTCGAGCGCTTCCGCGCACGCTTCCGGGCCGCCGCCGCAGTTGACCCCGATGACATCGACGCCCGCGTCGAGGAGGGCGGCGGCGGCGGTGGCCGGGGTAGTGCCGTCGGGCAGCTGGAGCTCCTCGCCGAAGGTCAGCTGGGCAACGATCGGCAGGTCGGCCGCCCGGCGCGCCTCGTCGACGGCGAGCAGCAAGTGGTTCAGGAGCGAGAAGGTCTCGAAGATGAACAGGTCGGCGCCACCTTCCAGCAGTCCGTCGAGCTGCTCGCGGATCGCCGCTCGAACCTCCGAGTCGGGGAGATGGACGAGCTCACGGGTCGGTGCGCCGAGCGGGCCGATCGAGCCAGCAACCCAGGCTTCTCGCCCGGACACGTCGCGTGCCTCTCTCGCCAGTTGGCCGGCGCGACGGTTGAGCGCCCCCGCCCGATCGCCCAGGCCGTGGGCGGACAGGCGGATCCGGTTCGCCCCGAAGGTCGCGGTTTCGATCAGCTCGGCGCCGGCGTCGAGGTATTCGCGGTGGATCGCGCTGATCAGCTGCGGACGACTCGTCACCAGCTCGTCGAGATTGGCCCGCTGGGGGATGCCGCGCGAATAGAGCAGCGTGCCCATCGCGCCGTCGGCCAGCAACGGCCCGGCGGCGAGTCTTGCCCGGAAGCGCTCGCGCTCATTCACGCCCGGAACGATAGCCGACCCTCAGGTCAGGCGAGCCGGCGGCGACCGATCGTCAGCGCACCGGTCGCATCGAGCAGGACCTGCGTGGGTCGCGGCCGGCCGTTGTAGGTCGAGGACTGCGAGGCGGCGTAGGCGCCGGCATCGGCGATGGCGACGAGGTCGTCGCGGCGCAGCGGTGGGAGGTCGTGCACACCGAGCGAGTCGGTCGACTCACAGATCGGGCCCTCGACCCGGGTCGGCTCGACGTCGCCGGCAGCCGTTGTGCGGCCGCCGCCGCCACCCAAACCGCCGTCGAGCGCCCGGCCCATCGAAGTCAGGACGCTGATCGGATGGCGGGCGCCGTACAGGACCGGGCGGATCAACTCGGTCATTCCCGCGTCCAGGACGACCTGGCGACCGCCCCGATCGCGGACGTGGAGGACGCGCGCCAGCAGCCAACCCGCCCGGGCGACGAGAAACCGCCCCGGCTCGACGGCCAGGCGGGTAGGCCGGCGATCGGCCGGGACGCCCGCCAGGACTTCCGGCAGCTCCCGGGCGAAGCGCGCAGGATCGGGCGCCGGCGTGCCCGCCTCGAAGACCGGGAAGCCGCCGCCGACGTCGAGCGTGTCGAAGCCCTCGATCGAGCCGCGCCACAGCGCGGTCACGGCCAGGGCCCGCCGGACCGCATCGCGCCAGGCATCGACGGCGCCGAGCTGCGAGCCCACGTGGAGGTGGATCCCGCGCGGCCGGAGTGGTCCGCCCGGACCCCCACCCGCTTCGATGGCGGTCGCGAGCTCCGTCTCGGTCATGCCGAACTTGGAGGCACCGGCGCCAACCGCGAGGCCGGCCAGGGTCTCCGGAGCGACGTCCGGATTCAGCCGGTACAGCACATCCAGGCGGACGCCGCCCTGGCGGCGCACGATGATCGCGAGGGCCGCCGCCTCCTCGGGCGATTCGATCGCGACCCAGCGCAACGGGCAGCCATCTCGCGCGGCCCGTACCGCCGCGCGCAGATCGGCGGACGTCTTGCCGACCCCCTCCAGGGTGATCCGGTCATTGGGCAGGCCCGCCCGCTTGGCGGCGGCCCATTCGCCGCGCGACACGACATTCGCGCCGAAGCCATGGCCGGCGATTGCCGCCACGACCGCCGGCACGTCGTTGGCCTTGACCGAATACTGGCGGAGCCACGGGTCGGGGAAGGCGTCGCGAACCTGGGCCGCCGCGTGGGCCAGCAGCGCGAGATCCGTGACGTACAGCGGAGTCCCGAACCGGCGAACCGCCCGCCGGAGTGCGTCCGGATCAGTCGGGAACGACAAGCCGCACGACGGTGCCGACGAGGCTCAGGACGACCGAGCCGATCACGGCCGCGATGAGCGTATCGGCCGTCAGGGCCGGCGGGAAGTCGCCAACCGTGAGGTTGAACCCGGCGGAGTCGGCGACGAGGGCGGTCACCAGCAGGAGCGCGGCGTTGATCAGGAATCCGACGAGGCCCATGGTCATCAGCCTGAGCGGCAGGGCGAGTGTCTTGACGATCGGTCCGATGAGTCCGTTGACGACCCCAAAGATGATCGCCAGGACGAGCAGGCCAACGAGCTCACCGTCGTAGCTGACGAACTGGGGCAGGAACGTGGTCAGCACCCAGAATGCGACCGCCGTGATGATCGTCCCGATGATGAAGCTCTTCACCGAGTTGCCTCCGCTAGGAAGGATGGCCCGGGCGGCGCGCGCCGGCGGGATAGTGCGAGGGTACCCTGCCCGTCGACCGCCACGTTCACGGTGCGAGGCTCACCGGGCGGGACGCGCCAGGCTCGCCTCCAGCCCGGCCTTGACCGCCGGCCACTCCCCGGCGATGACGCTGAAGTAGGCGGAGTGGCGGATCGAGCCGTCGGGCATGATCATGTGGTTTCGAAAGACGCCCTCGAACGTCGCCCCGATCCCGGCCAGCGCCGTCCGCGATCGCTCGTTGCCG
>JBKKDW010000275.1:0-14802 GCA_046708025.1 Candidatus Limnocylindrales bacterium | reverse complement strand
GTCGACGAGCGCGCCTCGGCCGGCCGCGAACGCCGCGGCTCGAGCGCGGTCGCGGGCGGCGAGGCGCCTTTCGTCCGGCGGCGCCACGACGGCCACACGGAGGTCGACCCGGGCGAGAGTATCGAGTTGGGCATCGAGCCGGGCTCGCGCCGCCGTGACACCCGGATCGCCGGGTTCCGGGACAGCCACGATCTCGCGCATCACCTCTCCTTCCGCTCAGCCGGCCTGCGCGGTACGTGCGGCCTCGACGCGGGCGACCTCCCGGGTGGCTTCCTGGGCGGCGATGCGACGGTCCCGGCGTTCCGATCGCCGCTCCCAGAGCGTGCTGAGGGCGACGAGCCCGACCGCACCGACGAACACCATGGTGCCGATGACGTGCACCTGCGGGGGCAGGTTGTTCTTGATGCTCGCCCAGACCCAGATCGGGAAGGTCGTCGCCGTGCCGGACGTGAAGTTGGTGATGATGAAGTCATCAATCGACAGCGAGAACGCGAGCAGGGCGCCGGCCAGGACGCCGGGCAGAATGAGCGGGAACGTCACCTTCCAGAAGGTGGTCCATGGGTTGGCCCCCAGATCCATCGCCGCTTCCTCGAGGTGGCGAGGAAAGCCCTGCATCCTGGCTCGCACGGTCACGACGACAAAACCGATGTTGAACATGACGTGGGCGATCAGGATGGTCTGGACGCCAAGAGGAAAGAGCACCCCACCGGTGATGGTCTTGAGTGGCTCGGAGGCGGTGGCGACGAACAGCGTGAGAAGGCTCGCTCCGAGGACAATCTCCGGCGTCGCCATCGGGATGAAGATGAACAGGCTCACGCCGGACCGCCCGCCGAACTTGTAGCGCGACAGGGAGAGCGCGATGAGCGTGCCGAGCGTGGTCGCCACGAGCGTGGCGAGCGTCGCGACGACCAGACTCGTCGCGACACCGCCCTCGAGACCCGGACGGCCGAATGGGTTCCCCCAGGCGGCCAGCGAGAACTGGCCCCACACGAAGTTGAACCTGCCCGGCGGATCGTTGAACGAGAAGGCGATCATGACGAGGATCGGCAGGACCAGGTAGAACAGCGCCAGGAACGTGAACATCGGGATCAGCCAACGATCGGCCAGCTTGCTCAGCGTGCGCGCCGGGCGGACCGCCGGGCCAGCGACCCCCTGGGCACCGACAGGCCCTGCGAGGGAACTCATGCGGCCCCTCCAGTGAGCTCGTCCGTACCGAGGGCCCGGGCGTAGACGAAGATCGCGATGAGGATGCCGGCCATCAGCAGGAAGGACAGGGCGGCGGCCGTCGGGTAGTCGTTCTGATTCAGGTAGCGATTCTGGATGACATTGCCGATCATCTGTGTCTTCGGGTTTCCGAGGAGCTCGGCGTTGACGTAGTCGCCGATGGCCGGGATGAAGGTCAGGATCGATCCCGCAAAGACGCCCGACAGGCTGAGCGGGAAGACGACCCGGGTAAACGATTCAGAGACCATCAGGGTTGCGATCGTGGCCCCTGCGATCGCGCCGACCGCGGCGACGACCAGGATCGACGGCAGCTGGTCGGCGCCGAGCAGGAGGTAGCCAAGACCGGCCATCACCGCCACGGCCAGGGCGCCGCCGGCGACCCCGCCGATGACGGCGCCGCCCTGCCTCCACGGGCCCGCGTACAGGTCCTTGGCCGCTTCGATCAGGCGCCGGTCGACCTTCTCGAGCGACACATAGAGCGGCAACACCATGAACGGAAGGAACTGATATGTCAGGCCGGACACGACCGCCAGTGGCGTTCCCAGAACGCTGAAGTTCGGAGGGACGATCCCCAGGCCGTCGCGAATGATTGCCAGGAACGCCCCGTCGTTGCCGAGGATGATCTTCCACGAGATCGTCCGGATCAGGAAGCTCGTGAAGAACGGCGCGATCACCAGGAACAGCAACAGGTTCTTGTAGCGACCGCCGCGGAAGGCGATGCCGTAGGCCAGCGGGTAGCCGATCATCAGGCAGAGCAGGGTCGCCAGACCGCCGTAGATGAGCGAGTTGCCGAACTGCTCCGGGAATTCCGTGAAGGCCTTGGCGTAGTTCTCCCAGGCCCACGTGAACTCATAGGTCCGCGCGAGTCCGACGCCGCCCGAGCGTGTCGACAGCGACATCAGGAACATCTGGAGGTTCGGCAGAACGAAGAAGATTGCCAGGAACAGGAGGCCTGGCGCCATCAACAGGTACGGCACCAGCCCACGATGTCGGGTCACGTCGGCCGGCCTCCTGCGCCCGCTGTCCGGGGTTAGACGCCGGTCAGATCGGCGTACAACTCGTTGATCGTGGTCTCAGTCGCGTCGTCCCATACAGGCTGCGGATGCTGAGTGGCGAGCACATCGATCGGAGGGAAGAGGAGGGGGTTGGACGCGGCTTCCTCATCGAGCGCCATGATCTCCTCGGCGACACCCTTGACCGGAGAGATGTAGTAGATGAACGCCGCCAGCCTGGCGGCCCGCGGCACGTCGTACACCCAATCCATCATGAGTTCGGCCGTGTACTTATGCTGGGCACCCTTCGGGATGATCATGTTGTCGGTCGCGATCATCGACCCTTCCTCGGGGAAGATGAACCGATCGTCCGGGCCCCCCGATGACGCGAGGTCGCCGGACCACACGAACGCACACCAGGTGTCGCCGCTGGCGAAATCCTGCAGGTACGCGTTGCCGGTGAAGCCGCGGATGTGCGAGCTCTCGACATACGGCTTCAAGAAGTCGTGCACGACCTGGCCGTCTTCGGCGGTCATGACCTCCGGGGCGTTGGCCGAAGCCTTGCCCTGCGCTTGAAGCATCTGGTGAATGAGCGGGAACGTGTCGTGCGGGTCCTCGAGGAGCGTGACCTTTCCGGCGAACGCCGGGTCGAACAGGTCGGCGATCTTGGTGAGGTCCCTGCCGGTCGAGGCCACGTTGTAACCCACCCCGGTCGCGAAGGACTGCCACGGGAAGTGGTAGTCGAAGGCGGCGTCCCAGGGCTGGTCCTTGAGCTCGTCCCGGACGTTCGCCAGGGATGTGGGCGTGTTGGCGTGGTCTATCTTCTCGGCCCAACCGGCAGCGATCACCTTGGAGGCCATCCAGTCGGTCAGGACGATCAGATCCCAGCCGGTGTTGGCGCCGGCCTCGAGCTGTGGGCGGATCGTCCCCATGAACGACTCGTTTTCGTCGACTGCTGCGTTCTTGTAGTTGATCTCGACGCCATACTCGCTCGCGAACTCGTCCAGGGTCGGCGACGGCAGGTCGTACTCGTCGTCGTCGGTGTCCATCTGACCGTCCGGCCCCGGGACCGTGGTCAGGTCGATGTAGGCGTCCCAGTTGGCGAAGTTCAATGGGCCTGTCGGCGTGGCGGGGCCACCGCCGGCGCCTGGTGCGATGCTCGCGACGCTGCCCACCGATCCGGGGGCACCGCAGGCCGCCAGGAAGGCGGCGACGCCCGCCATCGCTGATCCCTGGAGGAAACGGCGACGGGAGAGGTCATCGATCGCGCTGGTGGGGCTGCGGGTCATCGGATCTCCTCGACAGCGATGCCTGGATCGGCGGATGAAGCGGGATCGACGGATGTGGCCAACTCCATCTCGGTGATGACGAAGCTGTGGTCCGGCGACCAGGTCAGCCGGACGTCTTCGCCCGGCGCCCACAGCTCGGCGTGCGTGGCTCGCTCGACGTTCTGCTCGTAGACCGTCAGGCGCACGCCTCCGCGCGCCTCGATCTGGTACTGGGTGCTGACGCCCAGGTACGACGCGTCGCGGACGATGCCGCTCAGCTCGTTGTGGCCAGCGGGTGCCGCCTCGGACGGCTCGTGCAGCCGGATCTTCTCGGGCCGTACGCCCACGCTCACGCGCTCGTGGCCGGTGGTCGCCGCGCGCGGCGCGCGGATTCGCGAATCGTCGGCCAGGCGGACGGTTACATACGTTGTGTCCGTCCCCTCGACCGCGCCGGGCAGCAGGTTGCTGATGCCCAGGAAGCCGGCCACGAAGCGGGTCGCCGGCCGTTCGTAGAGGCTCTCGGGATCACCCAGCTGCTCGTAGCGGCCACTGTTCATGACGGCGATCCGATCGGACATCGTCATCGCCTCCTCCTGGTCGTGGGTCACGTACATGAAGGTGATCCCGACCTCCTGCTGGATTCGTTTCAACTCCACCTGCATCTGGCGACGCAGCTTGAGATCGAGGGCACCCAGCGGCTCGTCGAGCAGCAGGACGGCCGGCCGATTCACCAGCGCCCGCGCCAACGCCACGCGCTGTGCCTGGCCACCCGAGATCTGGGTCGGCTTGCGCCGCTCGTAACCAGGCAGCTCCACGAGCTTGAGCATCTCCGCGACCCGGGACTTGATCTCGCTGTCCTTGACCTTGCGCCGGCGCAGGCCGAACGCCACGTTCTCAAAGATCGTCAAGTGCGGGAAGAGCGCGTAGCTCTGGAAGACCGTGTTGACGTTGCGCTTGTAGGGCGCCAGCCAGGTCACGTCCTGACCTTGCAGCTCGATCAGTCCGGAGGTCGGCTCCTCGAAGCCGCCGATCATCCGCAGGGTGGTCGTCTTGCCGCAGCCGGACGGTCCCAGCAGGCTGAAGAACTCGCCATCGAGCACCTCGAGGTTGATGTGGTCCACGGCGACCGCATCGCCGAACTTCTTGACCACGTCGACGAGCCTGACGTCGATTGTCGGCACGTACCTGTGCACTCCTGGGACGGACAGCGGACGGGCAGCGGCCGTCGGGGATGAGGCCGAGGATATGGGCGCGCCGCGGCGAGTGTCAAGGTACGTACCGCTGCGCCGACGCGCACGGCCAGATTCGAGATTCGTTGCCGTTGCGGGTCCAAGTTTCGGATTTCGCGTGCAGATCAAGGGCGCAGAACTCTGTCCGCGCCGGCCGGCCGGCGGAAGGCTGATGGCATGGTCCGTGCACGCCCGGAGCCATTCAGAGCTGGAGCATCGTCCGCCATGTGGCCCGGACCTGCCCGCGCCACGCCCAGGCCGAGCGCGGTAGGATATCGACGCGTTCGCCGTCAGAACGCTGCAGCGCGTGCCGGCATGCGAAGGGGACTCGATCGCCCATGCTCAGCCTCACCCACGACGCCGTCATCGAGGCGATGCGGACCGTCCAGGAACCCGAGCTCGGGCGGGATCTCATCAGCCTCGACATGGTCAAGAACGTCGAGATCGACGGCACCGCTCTGAGCATGACCATCGAGCTGACCACGCCGGCCTGTCCGCTCAAGGATGAGATCGAACGCACCACCCGCGCGGCGCTCGGTGCGATCGGCGTGACCGAGGTGCAGATCGCGTGGGGCGCGATGGTCCGACGGGCGCAGCCGCGCCAGGCGGAGCAGCTGGTTCCCGGGGTCAAGAACATCATCGCCGTGGCATCGGGCAAGGGCGGCGTCGGCAAGAGCACGGTCAGCGTCAACCTGGCGGTCGCCCTGGCCCAGGCGGGCGCCGCAGTAGGTTTGCTCGACGGCGACATCACCGGCCCGAACATTCCGCTGATGATGGGCATCGAGGGCCAGCCGAAGACGAGCGCAAACAACAAGATCACGCCGCTCGAACGCTACGGCGTCAAGACGATCTCGATCCAGTTCTTCGTTCCCGAAGGCCAACCGATCGTTTGGCGAGGGCCCCTGGTTGGTGGAGCCATCCAGCAGTTCCTGCGCGACGTCGACTGGGGTGAGCTGGATTACCTCGTGATTGACCTGCCGCCCGGCACCTCTGATGCCCAGCTCACGCTGGCCCAGGCGGTCCCGATCTCGGGCGCCGTGCTGGTGACGACGCCCCAGGAGGTATCGCTGGCGGACGTCGGCAAGGCCCTGGCGATGTTCCAGCGGCTGAGCGTGCCGGTCATCGGCCTGGTCGAGAACATGACCGCCTTTGCCTGCCCGCATTGCGCCGAGTTGACCGAGATCTTCGGGCGCGGGGGCGGCGAACGCTTCGCGACGAAGCACGGGCTGGAGTACCTGGGCGGCGTGCCGCTCGACGTGACGGTCAGGCAGGGCGGCGACGTTGGTGTTCCCGCAGTCGCCCAGCGTGAACCAGGTCCCGCCGCCAGGGCCCTCACCTCGATCGCCCAGACCGTGGCCGCGCGGATGAGCGTCCGGGCGGCCAACAACGTGGGTCAGCCGGTCCTGACCATCTCCTGATCCGGCGGCTCGGTCGGTGCCGGCGAAACGGTCACGGTGAGGCCGGGAAACGCGGGCTGAATCCAGGGTCCCGCCGCAGTGCACAGCGCCTCGAGCTCGGTCCGGCGGCCGGGGGCGTAGTGGACGAGGAGGGCCGAGCGCGCATTCGCCCGCGTCGCGAGGTCGATCGCTTCCTCCGCGGTCAGGTGGCCGCGCTCCAGGTCGTCGTGGCTCGACAGGCGCAGGGCTGATTCAACCAGGAGCAGGTCCGCCTCGCGGGCGAATTCGATCACGGCGTCGCTCGGGCCGGTATCGCCGGTGTAGACCAGGCGCGCACCATCCGGGGCCTCGATCGCCAGTCCCCAGGCAGGAACGTAGTGTCGACCGCGGACGAAGCGCATGACCAACGGGCCGATCCGAAGCGGGAGTCCAGGGTCGTACTCGTCGATGTCGTAGGAGGCATCGAAGAAGCCCGGGCGCTCCGAGATGGCCGTGGCGAGCGCATCCATCCGGGCCCGACCGCCCGGCGGCAGGTGGACCGGCAGCGGCTTGTTGGCCGCCTCTCCCCAGGGATAGAGGTAACGAAGCCCCGCGAGGTCGAGGTAGTGGTCGGCGTGCATGTGGCCAACGATGACGCCAGCCAGGTCGAACGGGTCGAGCACGTCCTGGAGCGATCGGACGACCCCCTGCCCAACGTCGACCAGGATCGAGGTTCTCTCCCATTCGACCAGGAAGCCAGCGGCCGCGGAGTCGCGATGGGGCGCCGCACTCGCGTTTCCAAGCACGGTCAGGCGCAGGCTTCCGCCCGAATCGGCAGTCATGGGTGCGATGGTAGGGCGTCGGGCAGGGCGGTCGTGACGGACGGCCGACGACCGGCCTGTCGCCTACCCGACATGCGACTCGCCAGGGGCCTCGGCACGGAGCATCTCGAGCAGCACGGCGGCGGCAGCGCGGGCCGCGCCGGATCGGCCCAGCGGACCGTCGCTGAAGGCGACGCGCCGGACCAGTCGCTCGCCTGACGGGCCCGACAGCGCGATCGAGACGGCGGTGTCGCCACGACGTGGACGAGCCCGAACGGCCAGGCCGACGTCGGCGCCACCCTGCTCGCGAGCACGTCGCGCGCACACGAGCAGGTCGCTCGGGTGGCCTGAGCCGGCGACGGGCGCGTCCGACGCCCTGGACTCGCCGAAGCGGAGCCAGGGCACGTCGCCAAAGAGCGCGGCCACGCTCCCGCGGGTCCCGATCTCGATGGCGGCGAGCGACCAGCCGAGCTCGCCAAGGCGCGCCCCGATCGCCTCGCTCCAGGTCGTCTCGCCGGTCGCCCAGACGTATGGCCCGAGCCGTTCAAGCACCCTCGTTGCCGTCTCCTCGACCAGCTGTTGCGCGCTTCGCGGCGCGGCCGTTGCCGCCGAGATCCGAACGTCCACCGCTTCGACCCGGGCGTAGGTCGCCACGATCGGGTTGGTCGCCCGCAGCAGCGGTTCGCCGAGCAGCTCGGCGACCTGCGATTCACCGATCCCGGTCAGGCGATAGGTTCGCGCCGCGACCTCCCCGCCGAGCGCCAGGCGATGCAGACGAGGGAGAGCTTCGTCTGCCCACATCGGGCGCATCTCCCGGGGCGGTCCGGGGAGCGCCACCACGACCCGGCCGTCCGGGCGGGTCACGAACCAGCCCGGGGCGCTGCCGTTGGGATTGGGCAGCGCCACAGCCGACGGAATCAGCCAGGCCTGCTTCAGGTTCGACTCGGGAAATGGCAGGCCACGCCGGGTCCATCGGTCGCGCAGCCAGGCAGCGAGATCCGGGTCTTCCGCGGGGGTCTCGTCCAGCGCGCCGGCAATTGATTCGCGGGTCAGGTCGTCTGGCGTTGGCCCCAGGCCGCCGGTCGAGACCACGAGGTCGGCCCGCCCGAGGCCCGCTCGGAATGCCTCCCTCACCGCGACCAGGTCGTCCGGCAGGGCAGTCAGGCGGCGCACGATGACACCCAACCCGGTCAATGAACGGGCCAGTTCACCCGCGTTCGTGTCGCGCGTCTCACCGACCGTGAGCTCGCTGCCGATACTGAGCAGCTCGGCGCTGAGCAGGCGGCGGGGTTCGGTCGGGGACATGTCCGGCAGGGTAGCGCGCCGGCGCTGCTATTATCGATTGCGGCCCGCGCGCCCGTCGTCATCACCCCCAGCCGGAGCACGACCCTGGACGATCCTTCGACGACCCAACCGCCAACCGGATCGCGCGGCGCGCACACATCGGCGCCGGGTCTGCGCGCTCAGCTCCTGGCCAGCAAGGACGCGGCCAGGGACCTCGCCCAGGCCCACGTCGATCTCGCCAAGGTTGAGCTGTCCGACATTGCCGGCCGGGTCGGCCGGATCGCGGCATTCGTGGCCGTGACGATCGTGGTGGTCATCCTTGCCGGTCTGCTGGCGATGATCGGGCTTGCCCTCTTCCTCGGCGAGTGGCTCCTCGGCTCGATAGGTTGGGGCGTCCTGCACGGAATCCTCGCGTTCACCGGGATCGGCGTGGCCGCCGCGCTGCTCGCGCTGGCCGTCGACCCTGAGCGGATCGGGCGGTCGCTCCTGGTCGGGGTCCTCGTCGCGATCGTCGTCGGCGTCGTGCTCGGACTCGAATGGCCGAATCGGGTGTATGCGGCGGCCGGTGAATCGGCGGGACTGGCCATCACCCCGGACGAGCGGCCGCTGGTCGTCGGGCTGCTCGTCGGCGCACTGATCGGCGTGCTCATGGGGATCGGCGCGGCCATCCGGATGGGGGGATCCGGCGGCGGGCGGCTCGCTGTGATCGTCGGCCTCGTGCTCGCAGGTGCCGGACTTGGTGCGTTCAGCGCCATTACCTTCGGCCCGCAGATCGGTGCAGGGCTGGGGCTGGCCGTCGGCTACCTGACCTGGATCGCCCTGATGGGCGCGGACGTCGCTCGAACCGGCGTCGACCTCGATGATATGAAGAATCGCCTCTATCCCTCGGAAACCATCGACACCAGCAAGGAGACACTCGAGTGGCTACAGAAACGGCTGCCGCCCGAGATCGGGTCCTAGCGGCGCGGGAGGCGCTGGGCGAGGAGCTGGACACCCTGGAGGCCTCGGTTCGCGCCGCGATCGACATCCCGGCCAGGATCCGGCGCAGCCCGGCCACGGCCGCGGCGATCGCCGGCAGCGCTGGCTTCGTGATCCTGGGTGGCCCGAAACGGTTGTTCGGGGCGGCCCGGCGGGCGGTTCGAGGTCGGGCGGCAGACCTCCCCAGGCGGATGCTGCCCGACGAGATCGAGGCCACCCTGCGAAAGCTCGGCGACGACGGTGACAAGGTCCGCGGGGCGCTGGAACGCGACTTCGCCGCCTATGCCAAGAGCGCCAGCAAGGAGCGCGATCGGGTCGGCCTCGCCGCACTCATGTCGGTGGCGGTCGCGCGGCCACTCCTGACCAAGGGCACCAGGGCCGCCGCGGAGTGGCTCTTCCGGATGGACGACGAGGGCTTTGCGGCAAGGCTGGCGGAGGTCCGCGAACGGGCCAACACAGAGGTCGCGAAGCGGCGTTCCGAGCCAGCGGGCGCGGCGGGCACCGGTCGCGCCGGGGCGCCCGACGACGACTCGGACCTCGGCGGCGCCTGAACCCGGGGTAGACTCTGGCCACGGGCGAGTGGCGGAATGGCAGACGCGCCGGCCTTAGGAGCCGGTGCCGCGCAAGCGGCGTGGAGGTTCGACCCCTCTCTCGCCTACCAGCACGGCTCGCACCCCGACGCCCCCTATACTGCCCGGGCGATGCAGATCACCGCGACGCCCGCCCCCCGGTCCACCGTCGTGCTCGAGATCGAGCTGCCGGCTGAGCGCCTCGATCGTGCCGTCGATGAGGCCGTCCGCCACCTTTCCCGCCGAACCCGCGTTCCGGGATTCCGTCCGGGCAAGGCACCGCGACCGCTCCTGGAACGCCACCTCGGCCCAGGCGCCATCCTCGACGACGCCATCGACCACCTCGTCCAGGATGCCTACCGCACGGCGCTCGTCGAGCGCGACCTCCTGCCTTTGACCAACCCGGACCTTGAGGTCGTGCAGGCCGAGGAGGGCAAGCCGCTTGTCTTCAAGGCCACCGTGCAGGTCCGTCCGGATGTCGCCCTTGGCGACTACAAGCATTTCAACTTCCGCCCCGAGATCGAGACGATCGACGACGCCCGAGTCGACAAGGTGCTCGACGAGCTGCGCGACCAGAACGCCCTGCTGTCGGCCGTCGAGGATCGCGGCGCCCAGAACGGCGACTACGCGGTCCTGTCCTTCATTGGAACACGCGACGGCGAGCCGTTCACCGGTGGGACCTCGGAGCGGATGCCGATCATCCTCGGTCAGGAACGCCTGATCCCCGGCTTCGAGGCCCATCTGGTCGGCTTGGAGGCGGGAGCCAAGGCCGAGTTCGACATCACCTTCCCGGGCGACTACCAGGACACCGAGCTGGCCGGCAAGATGGCCCATTTCGCGGTCGAGCTCAAGGAATTGCGCGAGAAGGTGCAGCCTGACCTGGACAACGACTTCATCAAGACGCTGGGCGATTTCGCGGACCTCGCTGCGCTTCGGGCCGACATTCAATCGCGTCTCGAGCGCAACGCCCTCGACCGGGCGCGCCACGGGTTCGCCGATCACATCATCGAGTACGCGGCGGCCAATGCCATCCTGGAGCTGCCTGACATCCTGGTCGACCAGGAGGTCGATGTGATGCATGACGAGTTCCGCGGAGCACTGGCCCGCAAGGGGATCGGCGAGGAGGCCTACCTCAAGGTCATCGACAAGGCCGAGGCCGACCTGTTGGCGGAGTTTCGGCCCGACGCCGAGAAGCGGGTCCGCACCCTGCTCGTGCTCTCGGAGGTCGCCAACGCCGAGAGCGTGGTTGTGCCCGACGCCGAGGTCGAGGCCGAGGTCGCTCGTGGTCGCGAACGCTACGCGAACAACCCCGGGTTGCTGGCGTATTTCGACTCAGCCCGCGGACGGGCCTACATCCGCAGCACGCTCCGGCGCAGCCGCGTCGTCGAGCAGCTCATCGAGGAATGGCTGGCCGCTCATCCCGACCACGTGCCGCTGCCGCACGTCGAGGACGTCCCGCCAACGCCCATCGAGGGCGGCGAGACTGCCGCCGACGCATCCATCGCCGCCGGCTGATCGCACATCCGGTCAGTCGAAGTCAGGGAGTTCCAGCATGCTCGTGCCCATGGTCATCGAGTCCTCCAGCCGGGGGGAACGTGCCTACGACATCTACTCGCGGTTGCTCAAGGAACGGATCATCTTCCTGGGCGACGCGATCGAGGACCATCTCGCCAACTTGATCATCGCCCAGCTCCTGTTCCTCGATTCGGAGGATCCGGAGAAGGACATCAGCCTGTACATCAACTCGCCCGGCGGCGTGGTCAACTCCGGTCTCGCCATCTACGACACGATGCAGTACCTGCGCGCCCCGGTCAGCACGATCTGCATCGGCCTGGCCGCCTCCATGGCCGCGGTCCTGCTGGCGGCCGGCGCGAAGGGCAAGCGTTACGCCCTGCCCAACAGCCGGATCATGATCCACCAGGGTTCGGGCGGGTTCCGCGGCAATGCGCCGGATGCGGTCATCCAGATGAAGGAATGGGAGTTCCTGGTCCAGCGCAACAACGAGATCCTGGCCCGACACACCGGCCAGGCGGTGGACAAGATCATCAGCGACACGAACCGGGACCATTTCATGTCTCCCGAAGACGCCAAGGACTATGGCATCATCGATGCGGTCTACGCGGTGCAATGGGACTCGTTGACCGCGCAGCATCACGACGAGAAGGCCGCCGAAGAGGCAGCCGAGGAGCCGACTGAAATGCCGACCGCCGAGCCGGCGCGGGAGCCGAAGGGCCCCAAGGGCGAATAGGACAGGCAAGGGAGCCGACCAGCAAGTGACCTCAACCAGCAGCACCAAGGGGCCCAAGGTTCCGTACCGCTGTTCCTTCTGCGGCAAGAGCCAGGAACAGGTCCGGAAGCTTATCGCCGGCCAGGGTGTCTACATCTGCGACGAGTGCATCAACCTGTGCCAGGAGATCATCGAGGAGGAACTCCTCGAGACCCCTCGCCAGAAGAACACCTCTTCGAAGCTGCCCAACCCTCGTCAGATCAAGGACGCCCTGGACCAGTACGTGATCAGCCAGGAGCGCGCCAAGAAGGTGCTCGCGGTCGCCGTCTACAACCACTACAAGCGGGTGAACGCCGGCCACCAGGTCGATGAGGTCGAGCTCCAGAAGTCGAACGTCCTGCTGGTCGGGCCGACCGGCTCAGGCAAGACCCTGCTGGCCCAGACCCTCGCGCGGGTCCTGGACGTGCCGTTCTGCATCGCCGATGCGACCTCCCTGACCGAGGCGGGGTACGTGGGAGAGGACGTCGAGAACATTCTCCTGCGCCTGATCCAGGCGGCCGATTTCGATGTCGCGCGGGCGCAGCGCGGGATCATCTATATCGACGAGATCGACAAGATCGCGCGCAAGGCGGACAACCCCTCGATCACCCGGGACGTGTCGGGCGAGGGTGTCCAGCAGGCGCTCCTGAAGATCCTCGAGGGGACGGTCGCCAACGTCCCGCCTCAGGGTGGTCGCAAGCACCCGCACCAGGACTTCATCCAGATCGACACGACCAATGTCCTGTTCATCTGTGGCGGCGCGTTCGACGGACTCGAGAAGATCGTCGAGGAGCGCGTCGGCAAGCGCTCCATCGGGTTCGGGTCGGAGTCGGCCATGAGTCCCGTGCAACGTGGGCGGATCCTGGAGAAGCTGATGCCGGAGGATCTGCTCAAGTTCGGGCTGATTCCCGAGTTCATCGGCCGGTTGCCGGTCATCGTGACCCTCACTGCGTTGAGTGCCGAGGACCTGGTCCGGGTGCTGACCGAGCCGAAGAACGCGGTCACTCGCCAGTTCGAGAAGTTCCTGTCCCTCGACAAGGTCGAACTCGCCTTCACGCCGGGCGCCCTTCAGGCCGCGGCCGAGGTCGCCCTGGATCGCAAGACCGGGGCGCGCGCCTTGCGCTCGATCGTCGAGGAGTCGTTGCTCGAGGTGATGTACGACATTCCCGATCGTGCCGACATCCGCAAGTGCATCATCACCGAGGAGACGATCCGCTCCGGTCGCCTGCCGCTGCTGCTGACCAAGACGGAGATCGACAAGGGCGTCGACGAGACAAACTACGAGGAATGGCTCGCCGAACGCGCCGCCAGCGCGTAGCTCCCGACCGACCGACCCGAGCCGGAGGCCCGGAGTCGTCGCCGGGCCCGGAGTCGTCGCCCGGCCCGGCCAGCCTCTCCGTAGTCGTCTCCGGAGTCGTCTCCCACCCTCAATATTCGTGGGACGACTCGATGGGGTCGGCATGGCTCGATCTAAGGCTCGACCCCGGCCTTTTCGGTAATACCCACGCTTGGATTGCGGGCGACCCGCCGACCTGGGCCCGCCGGCGCCCTCCGCTGAGTCCTGGGGCGAGTATCTGAGAGGAACCACAGGCCAGCCATCATTCCAGCCGGCCGCCGTAACCAGCGTCGAATCGCGCGGGCGTCGACCGGAAACATCCGACTGATCACCTCGTGCCGCTCGATTAGCCGTCGGAGGCGCGTCGAATCGCGCATGACCAGAAGCCGGCCCACACCGATCGGGGTCCATCCCCATCGCTGAGACACGATGCTCGGGGCCAGCCGGGCCTTTTCGTCAAGCTTGCGGCCAATGGCCTCGCTCGACGCCACGTCGGTCTTGACCTCCACGACGACGACCGAACGCTCAGCCTCGCGCAGCCCAAGCACGTCGATCGACCCGCGCTCGCCCCACTCAGAATAGGTGACCTCCAGCTCGACCGCCCAGCCCAGCGCCTGGAGCCGGCGAGCGGTCTCAACAACGATCGTCGAATGGTCCTCGTCGAGCAGGCGTTCGAGCTCCGCGCCGCGCCAACGAGGCGTCAGCAGTACCCGAGCCTCGAGCGCCGCAAACATGGCGCGAATGACGCGCAGGGTCAGATTCTCTAGCCAGCCGCGTTCGGCGCGCGAGATCGTCGACTGCGAGACCCTTGACCGTGTCGCGAGCTCGCGCTGACTCCAGCCGCGCCGGCGACGAAGCGCACGGATGACGAGGCCGCTCGTCCGATCGTCCACGTTCACGAGCATGCGGAACGCGGCTCACCCCCGGCTTATTGGCCGAGCGATCGCCGAACGGCATAGGCCATCGGGCCGATCGCACTTGTGGCCAGTCGGCGGATAGGCAACGACGCCCGCCGCGTCGACACTCAGCCGACCTTCCCTGGCGGGAGGCGAGCGGCGCGAGCGTCGCGGGAGCCCAACCAAATGAAGCGAGCACGGATCTCCACCATCTTCCTGTCGTTCAGCCTCCTATTCGCCGTCGCGGGCGGTCCGCTCGCCACGAAGGCCAACGCGGCGTCCGTTGACGTTTGCGGCACCGTTTCGGTGTACCTGCCCGCCACCCTGCTCACCTCGGGCATACTCACGGTGAACGGCATCCCATTCGTTGTCGCCGCCGGCACCAGTCTGTCGTCGAGCGTGCAGGTGGGCGCCAACCTCTGTTTCGATCTCACCCTCAACGCGTCCGGGTCGATCACTGGCGCCGTGGCCACCGCCAACGTCACGGCCACGCTCAAGATCTGCGGCACCGTGACCGCCTACACCCGGGCGACGCTCACCAGCACCGGCATCCTCACGATCGC
>JBKKDW010000274.1:0-6698 GCA_046708025.1 Candidatus Limnocylindrales bacterium | reverse complement strand
GCGGCAATCCGTCCGCATCGCGCCCGTAATAGCTCGGGACGATCTCCTCCTCCAGGAGCCGGTAGAGGTCGAGCGCGTCCTGCCAGTCCTGGGCGGCCTCGTCAGATTGGACCTCGCGGCCGCCGATGGCCCAGCCGTTGTCGCCCGCGTAGCCCTCGTCCCACCAACCATCGAGCACGCTGACGTTGGGGACACCATTCTGGGCCGCCTTCATGCCCGATGTCCCCGAGGCCTCGAGCGGCCGGCGCGGGTTGTTCAGCCAGACATCGACGCCCTGCACCAGGAACCGGCCTACCCGCATGTCGTAGTCCTCCAGGATGAAGACCCGCCGGCGCAATTCCGGCGACCGCGAGCGCTGGAAGATGTCCTGGATCACCCGCTGGCCTGGTCGATCGGCCGGATGGGCCTTGCCGGCGAAGATGATCTGGACCGGACGCTCCTCGTTCCACAGCATCCGGGCCAGGCGCTCGACGTCGCTGAACAGGAGCCCCGCCCGCTTGTAGGTCGCGAAGCGCCGGGCGAAGCCGACCGTCAGGATCTCGGGATCGAGCGCCGATTCGATCTCTGCGAGAACCGCCGGCGCCTCCCCGTGCCGGGCGAACTGGCTGCGCAGACGGCCGCGGGCGAAGAGGGCCAGCTCCCGCTTCTGGCGCTGGTGGGCGTCCCACAGGTGGCGCGCCGGGATCCGATCGAGGCGCTCCCAGAAGCGGCCGGCCTCCGTGGTCGCATCGAGATTATCGAAGTCGGCATCGAGGCCCTTGAGCAGCTCCGCGATCGGCGAGCCGATCCAGGTTGGTCCGTGCACCCCGTTGGTCAGGCCCAGGATCGACCGGTCGGTGACGGCCTGCCAGGTGCCGTTGGCGGTCTGGCCGTGGAGCTGGCTCACGGCGTTGGCGCCGCTGGTCAGGCGCAAGGAGAAGGCGGTCATGTCGAACTGGCCGGGATCGCCGTCGACGCCCAATCCGAGCTCGAGCACGCGCTCGACGGGGACGCCGCCGCCGTCGAGCAGCGGTCCGGCCAGCCGCCGGACAAGGTCGGTATCGAAGCGTTCGTTGCCGGCCGAGATGGGGGTGTGAATGGTGAAGACGCTGTTGCGCTTGACCTCCATCCAGGCGTCATCGAGGGGCAGGCCGGCGGCCACGTACTCGCGGGCGCGCTCGGCGAGCAGGAGTGCGGAATGGCCTTCGTTGAGGTGCCAGGCCGCCGGCGCCAGACCCAGGCCGCGCAGGGCTCGAACGCCCCCGATTCCCAGGACCAGCTCCTGGTGCAGTCGCATCTCGCGACCACGGACGTACAGGATGTTGGTGATCGGTCGGTCCGCGTCCGCGTTCTCCGGCCGATCCGTGTCCAGCAACAGGACCGGCACGCGGCCGACCTGGGCCAGCCAGACGGCCACGGACAGGTGGCGGTCGGGCAGCTCGACGATCACGTTCAGGGGCAGACCGGACGCATCCTGGACCCGGCTCAGGGGCAGGCGGCTCAAGTCGTAGTCCGGGTAGTTGTGCTCCTGGTGACCGTCGGCATCGATCGACTGGCGGAAATAGCCCTTGCGATAGAGCAGGCCGACCCCGATCGCCGGCAGGGCCATGTCGCTGGCCGATTTCATGTGGTCGCCGGCCAGAACGCCCAGGCCACCCGAGTAGATGCCGAGCGACTCATGGAAGCCGTACTCGGCACAGAAATAGGCTACCGGGCCGCTCAGCGTCCCGCCGTAGTGGCGCTGGAACCAATGGTCCGCGCCGTTCGCCATGTAGCGGTCAAACGCGGCCAGGACGTCGTGGTACTCGGCCAGGAACTTCTCGTCGCCCAGCAGCCTGGACCAGTCAACTGGGCCGCCGATCACCGGAATCGGATTGCGATAGCGCGTCCAGGCGGTCCGATCGATCAGGCTGAACAGCCCGCGGGCACGCGGGTGCCAGGCCCAGTACAGGTTGTAGGCGAGGCGTCGCAGGCCTTCCAGGCGCGGCGGCAGGACGAAGCTGGCAGCCGGGATCGAGGGGACTCGGACGGGGTCCATGCGCGCGCATCATAGCGGTTCCGGTGGTGCACGTGAACCGGTTTAGTGACGCGCAATGATGGGCAGTTCAGCCGGGCGCAACGACTCCGGGCGGGTAGCAGGGCGGCGATGCCGATGCGCGTTGCGTTCATCGCCTCGGAATGCGAGCCGTGGGCCAAGACCGGCGGCCTGGCCGACGTCGTGGACGCGCTGGCGCGCGCCCTCGGTCGGTTGGGCGGCGAGGCGATCGCCAGCCCGATCGACGTCTTCCTGCCGCGTTACCGGGGCGTGCCGGAACCCCCGATCGTGGACGACACCACCGTCCTGGAGGTGCCGGATCCGCGATCGGTATCAGGCCACAGCACGGTGAGAATCAGCGACGTCCGGGCGAGTGGATACCGACTGCGCCTCGTCGAGTACCCGGCGGCGTTCGACCGCGAGGGGTTTTATGGGGATGCCGCCGGGGACTACGCCGACAACGCCTGGCGGTTCGGGTTGTTCTGCCGAGCCGCGCTGGAGGCGCTGCGAACCGACGGTCGGCCGGTGGACGTGCTGCATCTCCATGATTGGCACAGCGGGCCGGCGGCGATCTTTCGCGACGCACGCTACGGCGACGATCCGGTCCTCGGCCGCGCGGCGATCCTGATGACCCTCCATAACCTGGCCTATCACGGCTGGACGCCCCGGTCGAGCCTGCCCCAGCTCGGACTCGCACCGGGCGACGGGATCGTGCCGGCCGGCGGCGATGGGATCGATCTGCTGCGCGCCGGCATCGAGCGCGCCGAGCTGGTCAATACCGTCTCGCCGGGCTTCGCCGCGGAGGCCCTCACGCCAGCCTTCGGGATGGGGCTGGATGCCACCCTGCGCGAGATGGGCGATCGATTCGGAGGGATCCTCAACGGGCTTGACAGCGCGGTCTGGGATCCCTCGACCGATGCCGATCTGGCCGCCCCGTATTCGCGCGCCGACCGAGCCGGCAAGGTGGCCTGTCGGGCTGACTTGCTCACCCACATTGCGTTCGACCCGGCCGACCCGGGGCCGGTCATCGGGCTGATCGGGCGGCTCGACCCGCAGAAGGGTTTCGACCTCTTGTCGGATGCCGCCTCGACGCTGCTCGAACGGGGCGCCAGGCTGGTCGTGCAGGGCAGCGGCGATCCGGCCCTGGCCGGACCGTTCCGGGCACTCGCGGCGGCGAACCCGGGGCGGGTCTCGCTGATCGAACGCTTCGATCGAGCGATGGCCCGACGGATCTACGCTGGCGCCGACTTCTTCGCCATGCCATCGCGCTTCGAGCCATGCGGGCAGGGCCAGATGATCGCGCTGCGCTACGGCACACCACCGATCGTGCACCGCACCGGTGGGCTGGCCGACACGGTCGTCGACGAGACGACCCACCCGGGTCGCGGCACTGGCTTCTCCTTTCAGGGCGCGAGCATCGTTGGGCTGGTCCGCGCATGCGAGGCGGCCATCGAGGTGCGGCGCGCCGGCGGCCCGGCCTGGGACGGGCTGGTGGATCGGGGCATGGCGGTCGATTTCGACTGGACGACGGGTTCCGCACCCCGATATGTGGAGGCGTACCGACGAGCGGTCGCGATCCGGGCGGAGCGTCGTTCAGGCGAGGGCCTGTAGCAGCGCCCTGGTGGTTGCGGCCGGGTGGGTCCGCTGCGGGGCATGCGGAGCGCCGGCGAGGGTGATCACGTGGTCGGCGCCAAGCAATGCCTCAAAGGCTGCCAGCCGCGCATCGGGGATGAAGCCCCCGTCGGCCGGATCGGCGCGGACGAGCCAGGTTGGGATGCCCGCGGCCGCCGGTTGGGCGAGGTCGGCGAGCCCGCCGTCCCAGTCGCCGTTGTCGAGCAGAACGGCGCGTGCCGCCTCCCGATCGAGCTGGACGAGCGCTTCGGCCTTGGCTTCGACGTCGCCGGCCGGCCAGGCGGGGTTGGCTGCGGTCAGCAGCTCGATCGCCTCGGCGAGATCTCCGTAGGCCCGCTCGGACGGATCACTGGCCATTCGGGAGATGACCGCGTGCCGGATCGCCGGCGGGTCCAGCAGGACCAGCGTGGAGGGTCGGATGCCGGCGAGCGGGAGGGCGGCCGCCGTCATCGCCCCCCAGCTGTGACCAATGACCTGGAGGTCACTGGTCAGCCCGGCTGCACGGATCCAGGCGGCCACGTCCGCCGCGTTGTCGCGGAACCGGTTGTGCCCGAGCCAATGCCCGGTCAGGCCGTGGCCTGGCAGGTCGACCGCGCTAACCCGTCGGCCGGTCGCCGCGAGCGCAGGCCCGATCCGCCACCAGATTCGGGCCGACGCCGTGACCCCATGAATCAGCAGCAACGGCCGGTCAGCCTGGTTGCCCCAGGCGATCGCCGAGAACGGGATCCCCGCGGCGATGGTCGTTGTCCGGGTGCCGGGGTCCGGGGCGCGCACGGCGGACTCGAGAGCGCCGATGACCGCGGCAGGAAGGTCGAGGCTCGGCGCGGTCACGGGCTCCTCAGGGCTGGTCGGGTGACTTCGCCCGACCGTAGCACAGGGCGACCCGCGGCCCGTAGTATCAAGCCTCCACAGCCGCGGAGGGTCCCATGGCCAAGCAGTTCGTCGTCCAGCTGAAGAACGAGCCCGGGGCGATGGCGACCCTCGCCGAGGCCCTCGCCGCGCGCGGCGTCGACCTGCGGGCGATTGGCGGCGGCAGCATGGGCGACAGTGGCCACGTGATCATGACCACGGCCGACGACGAGACCGCCAAGGCTGTGCTCGATGCCGGCGGGTATGTCTACATCGAGGGTGAATCGATCCTGGCCGAGGTGGACGACAAGCCCGGTGGGATGGCCCGACTGTCGCGCGCCCTGGCCGATGCGGGCGTGAACATCCAGGGCCACCTCTTCCTGGGCCGCTGGGGCGATCGGGCGATGTTCACGTTCGTGGTCGACGATCCGGAAGTCGCCCGCCCGATCCTGGAACGCAAGGGCTGAGCGCTCGCCGTCGGGCGCCCGGCGGACCCCGTGGGCCGATCCGGGCGAAGTCGGGTATGCTCCGCCTACTCGTGCTCGATGGGCGCTCCGGTCAGCGCCACGGTCCATACCGTCCGACCCCGATCCACTCTCACGCCCAGACCGGGCCCCGCCAAGGCGGGAGGGCCCCGTCAGGAGCGTCTTCCTTCATGTCATTCGATCGTCTTGGGCTGTCGCCCGAGCTCCTCCGTGCTGTCGCCAACCAGGGCTACACGGAACCCACTCCCGTTCAGGCCGAGGCCATACCGCTCGTTCTTGCCGGTCGCGACGTGCTCGCCGGCGCACAGACGGGGACGGGCAAGACAGCCGCCTTCGTGTTGCCGATGCTTCAGCGTCTCCACGCGTCACGGCCGCCGGGCCCCCGGATTATCCGCGCGCTGATCCTGACTCCGACCCGCGAGCTTGCCCTCCAGGTTGAAGAGAGCGTTCGGACGTACGGCGCCCAGAACCCGATCCGCTCGACCACCATCTACGGCGGCGTTGGCTTCGACCCCCAGGTCCGCGCCTTGCGCGCTGGGCCCGAGATCGTGGTCGCCACGCCCGGCCGGTTGCTCGACCACCTCGGTCAGCGCACGATCGACCTGTCGCATGTCGAGACCCTGGTCCTCGATGAGGCCGACCGCATGCTCGACAAGGGCTTCATCCGCGACATCCGCAAGGTCCTGGCGGTCCTGCCAATGCGCCGCCAGAACCTGCTCTTCTCGGCGACCTTCTCGGACGAGATCCGGCGCCTGGCCGACGGGCTGCTGGACCGGCCGGCGTCGGTCCAGGTCTCGCCACGCAACAAGGCCACTGACCTCGTCACCCAGGTCGTGCACCCGGTCGACCGCGAGCGCAAGCGCGAGCTCCTCAGCCACTTGATCCGCACCGGACGGATCGACCAGGCCCTGGTCTTCACCCGAACCAAGCACGGGGCCAATCGGCTGGCGACCCAGCTCGAGCACGACGGGATCCTGGCCACCGCGATCCACGGCAACAAGAGCCAGCCTCAGCGCGTTCGCGCCCTGGCCGACTTCAAGGCCGGCCGCTTCGCCGTCCTGGTCGCCACGGAGGTGGCATCCCGTGGCCTCGACATCGATTCCCTCCCGCATGTCGTCAACTTCGAGCTCCCGATGGTGCCCGAGGACTACGTCCATCGAATCGGGCGGACCGGGCGCGCCGGCGTGGACGGCGATGCCGTGTCGCTCGTCTGCGTGGACGAGTTGAGACTGCTGCGCGACATCGAGGGTGTCCTTGGCCACGCGATCCCAACCGAGGCAATCGAAGGCTTCGAGCCAGACCCCCGGATCCGTCCCGAGCCGATCCTGCGCGGTGGCCTGGGCGGTGCCCGCCCTGGCGGTCCGCGGCTGGGTGGCCCGCGGCCGGGTGGCGGACCACGCCCCCGTGGCGGTCGCCCAGGCTTCCAGCATCCCGGTGGCGCGCTGAGTCATAGCGGCGCGCGACCAGTCCAGGCGCGCGGCGGGTACGCCCCTCCTCGGCGTCCCGGCCAGGGCATCGGCAACGTGGCGTCCGGGCAGCCGCCACATGGGCCGCGACCGGCGCAGCGCCCCTCGAACGGGCCGCGGCATTTTGACCGGCAGCCGCCGCCGTTTCGTGGCCCGCGGCGGGCGGCCCGGCCCCGGCGGGTCCATACCGGCGAGCGCCACACCCCGAAGGGTGGGTGATACGCGCAGGGGAAACAGAGCGGCCCGAGCAAA
>JBKKDW010000273.1:0-4999 GCA_046708025.1 Candidatus Limnocylindrales bacterium | reverse complement strand
TGGATCCACGGCCCACGTCGAGCCAGCCGTCGTCGGGCGAAACGGCCGGCGCCCGGCCGATCTCAGGGTCGGTTCAGAGCAGCCCCTGCGGCGCTGACCAGTCGACCGCGACCTGCGTCATAACGGTGGGGCAGCAGTACGCGCAGGCCCCACTGGGTCTACCGGCGCGGGTTGATGGACGAGGCGGATGGCGGCAACCGTCCGAGCGCTCGAACTCGACCAGGAGCCGGTTATCCGGGACGGTCCAGGGGCGGGTCCAGGGGCGCGAAGGCGCTGGAGCCGTCCAGTCCGGCGCATAACCGCCTCCCCGGACTGGTACGGAAGGGACACCGCGGCTTTAGGCGCATAACCGCGCCCACAGACTCGCACGGGCAAGATAGCCCCACGCGGTGACCCGCAGCCGCGCGGCCCCCGTCGTTCCCACGCACGCCGTCAGCGCGGCCGAGCGGTCGGACCCGTTTGACCGTCGAGAGGCTCCGCGTACCAGTCCCCCCACGCGGATATGCGAGGAACGTCAGCCCATCGACCCCGTCCGCCGGATCGCGGAATCGATACCGACAAGCACGGTAGCCCCGCCGCGCTCGTGATTATCACCGGGTGGGGATACGCGTACCGCCGTCCCGATGGCGTGACGGTCGTCCCGGTCGGAGCACTCACTGCCTGACTCGCGAACCGGCCCTCGCACGCTCGTCGGATACGCAACTGCAACCTTTGGCCCCGCTCATGTCATGTAGGTAATGTGACGAACCCGCACGTCGGCCACGCTCTGGACTGCGCCGGCGCCCGCACCCTCGTCGATGCGTTCCTGCTCGATGAACTCGCGGCCGCCGACGCCGCCCGTCTGGCCGGCCACGTCAAGGGCTGCGCGGCCTGCACCGCGGAGATCGGCAGCAGCACGCGCGTCCTGGGGCTGCTCGGTTCGCTTCCGGTCGCGCGCCCGACAGCGGACCTCGACGAGCGGATCCTGCTCGCCGCCCTGGACGATCGCGCTCGTCGGGGCGCGAGCCGATCCTGGCTGTCAGACCTACGAACCCAGGTCATCCGCGGCGCGATGCGCACGACGGGCACCCTCATTGTCACGATTATGTCGGTCGCGCTGCTGGGCGGAGCATTCGTGTTCGCCGCGTCGCAGGTTGTTTCACAGCTGCCCGTGTTCAGCGGCCAGCGTGCTACCATCCCCCCAGTGGCGACGCCGACGCTCACACCGGTTCCGGCTGCCCAAACGGCCGAACCCTCGACGACCGCGACACCGCGACCGAGCCCGGTCGATTCGGCGACTCCCGAGCCGGTGACCACGCCGGGCCCGACGGAGTCCTTCGCGCCTTCGGTCTCGCCGGAGCCCTCGGCCAGCCCGAGCCCGACGCCGGAGCCCAGTCCATCACCTACCCCTTCGGTCGAGCCGTCGCCCAGCGCGACCGCCGAACCGACACCCTCACCCACGCCAACACCAAGCCCATCCCCGACGGAAAAGCCGCGGCGCACGCCGCCACCGTCGGCGGAACCCACGCCATCGCCGTAACTGCGGGGCGCGCAGTGCGCGTCTTGCCGTTCCGGCTCTCCGGAAGGCATCAAAGGAAAGCGACAGCCGGATCGGGGCAGGGGAAGGAGCAGACGGGCCGATCCGAACCCGAGGGTGCGCCCTCGGCGCCATCAAAACCTAGCCCAACAACATAGAGGTACACGACTTGAATAGATTTAGGAAGGCAATCAGCGTAGGCATGAGTGCCACGCTGCTCGCTTCGCTCTTTACCGTGATCGCGGCTTCATCCGCGCTCGCGGCGGTTTCGGTCACGTCGGTCGGTAACATTCCGCGCGGCGGATCAGCCACCGGCCTGGTCTATACCCTCACCGAGAGCAGTGCCGGCTGCCTGCCGAACGCCGCTGGTTCGGCGACCATCATCATCGCCCCCAACGGCGGCGGCACCACGGTCAGTTATACGGGCACGCCGGTCGTTTCCGCTCCGGGCTCGCTCGGTGCCACGGCCAGTGCCAGCGGTCAGACCCTGACCATCAACTGGACAGGTTCCGACCCGCTCAACATCGAATCGATTACGGTCTCCGGCTTGGGGATCTCGGCCACAACGGCCGCTGCCCTGGGAGCCATCTCGGCAACCCTTGCGACAACGCCCGGTGCCCTCCTCGCCTGCTTCCAGGCTGGCGGCACTGCCAGCGGTACTATCGCGTCGGGCATCGCGATTGGGGCTCTCTCGGTGATCGTCAACGTGACAACCCCGGGATGCCTCTTCGTGCCGACCGGTGCGCCGCCCCCTCCCGGCCAGCTCACGTTCGTTCAGAACCCTGAGTCGGTCAACATCACTGCGGCAGTCGCAGGCCCCGGCATCGGCCAGCAGACGCTGACCATCGCCGCGACCACGGCAGTCCACGATGCCGCGACCGGCGTCAGCCAGTCGACTGCCTGCGCCCCGTCGGGGGTGCTCGCGTCGCCCGGCACGGTCGTTGACTCGCTCATCTACAACGCGCCGACACAGCTGACCGTCGTTCCCGGCGAGAACAATCAGCCCGCCGGCAACCTGTCGGTCACGGAGCGGGTCGGTTCTGCTGGCTTCCTGTCCGCAGGCACGACCCTGACATTCACAATCGCCACCGCAGGCGTGACGTTCTCAACTGCGCCCTCGGCGTCAATCACCAGCGGGACGCTCACCGGGACGGTCGGCGTTATGACACCCGATCTCAAGAGTGTGACGTGGACTATCGCCACGGCATCGGCCGTGCCAGCCACGCTCACCGTGACCGGGATCCGCTATGACGTGGCTGCCAGCGTGCCGGCCGGCACCCAGGTGTCCGTCGGCCTAGTCCTCAGTGGCGGCAAGGTCGTCACTCCGACTTCTCGCAGCAATGCAGTTGTTGGTCGCGTCGTCGTAGGCGTCGGCGCCACGCCGACCGTTTACATCGGTGAGAACAATCAGCCCAGCGGCATGATCACGCTCACCGAATCCGGCGCTGGGTTCCTGACTGATGGCACCGGCCCGAACAACGTTTTCACCCTGTGCCTCGCTTCGGGTGAGACGTTCACGCTCGCCCCATGGGCGATCGTTACCGGTCCGGCGACCGGCGCCGTTCGCCTCCGCGAAGGGGCCGTGGCGTCGCCCGACAACATCGTCCTCGGCACGCTGTTCACCAGCGACGATGGCCGCTCCTGCGCCTACTGGACCGTTTGGACCGCGAGCACGGCTGCCTCGACCATCGAGATCCGTGCGACCGACCCGGCCGCTCCCGGCGCTCCCCTTCCCAGCGGCGCCAATAATGGCCCGCGCCTCAGTGTTGGTCCTGGCCTCGCGCCCGGCACGACCCAGGCGGGGATCAGCTTTGGTGACTTCACTGACATCGTCACAGACAACACGGCTGCCGACTACGACAGCCTCGTCGTCTTCGCCGTCCGGGCCTTCCGGAGTGGCGTCAATGTCGTTGCCCTGAGCGCACCGACGATCATCAGGGGTGGAACGTCCCTCGCGGGCAACATTCAGATCAGCGAAACGCTCGCTGGCCAGCTCAAGGCTGGGGATCTGATCTGCCTGCAGGTCCAGCCCCGAGCCAGCAACTTCAGCCTTCAGGACACATGGTTCGATTCGGCCACGACCAACAAGCTCCCGATTGCAACAGCGACGGGCGGCGGTCTCGCCGTCGGTCCTGTGGCCGTTGGTGGCGCTTCCGGATGCCCCACGGGCCCCGGTGGTGACAGTCGCGGCTCCGCTGGCTTCACAGTGACGCAGCAGGCCGTCGGTACGCTCGGCGTTATCACGGTCAGCAACATCAACTACATCACCGTCGCAGATGCCCCGACCGGCTCTGTACTGCTCCGGGTGTTCTCCACCTTTGGCCCCGGCGTGGACTTCAGCAGCTTCGTGGTGAATGCCAAGATTGGCTCGACCGCGGTTGGCGGCTCTAACGCAACACGGCTGGGCGTGACCCAGACAGGCGCCTTCACGATCTCCACCAAGGTGGCCAAGGTCGGGAAGTACGTCACCTACCGGTTTGACTTCGGCGTCGCCGCCGCAGGTCAGATCTTCGTGATCACTGGTGCGACCAAGACCGGTAACGACTGGTCCGCGTTCACCACGATCACCTCTCGCAGGGCCAACGCGTCCGGCGTGGTGTACTACTACATCCGCCAGAACTCGGCCACCTGGAAGTCCTATCGGGCCTCGTGGTCCGGCGGCGGCGTCATCACGCTCGCTCGCCAGTCCCGCTGGATCCCGTAACCAGTAACTAGTCCACGGATGGTGGAGCCCGGATCCTCCGGGCTCCGCTAACCACAGAAAGCCGGGGCGGTTACACCGCCCCGGCTTTCTCGTTCACGCAGGTACTCTGATGGCGATGCACCCCTACCCACGCAGCCTCGGTCGACGAATCCTCGTGTCCGCGATCCTGGCGGCGGTCCTTGGTGGGGCAAGCGCATTGCCCGATGGTGCGCTGCCGGTATCAGTCGCAATCGGGGCCGATCCCAGCGCCGACATCCCCGGCGTGCCGCTGCCTGGACCGGTCGCGGCCGGCCGACTGGGTGGCGCGATCTACGACGTCGTATACAGCTTCTCCGTCGCACCCGGGCACGTCATCGTGGCGAGCCTGACCGGCACGGCCTCGACGGACTTCGACCTCTACCTCTTCGACGCAACCGCCACGACGGTCCTGTCCACCACGGGGCTGCTGACAAAGTCGAACGGACCGACCAGCACCGAATCGATCTCGTGGCCGTCGCGGTTCGGGGGGACGTATTACATCGACCTGAATGGGGCGACCGACGTCGAGGGTGACTACCGCCTCACGGTTCAGACTGTGCCCGATCCGACGCCGCCGACGGTGTCGATCGCCCTGGCGGCCGGGCGTCCATCGACGAACCAACTCACGGTTCCAGTGACGTTGACTGCGACCGATGACCTGTCCGGCGTTGCCGAGATGGCGTTCAGCGCAGACGGGGTGGCGGACGCGGAGTGGCAGCCCTTCCAGCCATCCACGTCGTGGACGTTCACCGCGGGGGACG
>JBKKDW010000272.1:0-5015 GCA_046708025.1 Candidatus Limnocylindrales bacterium | reverse complement strand
AATCGACCGAATACGGCCGGCTGAAGTATTCGTTGCCGGCACCGTCGTCGGCGGGGGAGAGGCGCTCGAGTGCGCTGGCCGAGACGACCGTCAGGGCCGGAACGGCGCGCCCGCCATCGGACAGGGCGCGCTGGAAGGCAATGGCTTCATCCTCCTCGATCTGGCCATCGAGGATGGCCAGGGCAACGTCGCGCCGGCCATCGAGTAGCAATTCCAGCTCGATCGGCCGGTCAACGGCGATCGGCTCGAAGCCGGCGTTCGACAGCTCCGCGCAGACAGGCTGGGATTCACTGGCCGGCAGAGCGACGACAATGGCGGGACGGGCCACGGATGACTCCTCGGTTGGGGTGTAGGACGGGCGATCAGTCGGCGCCTTCGCGGTCAACTGCCGCGACGTTGATCGCCTCGTCGGACTCGGCGGTGACCTGGATGTCGAAGCCGGACAGGGCCTGGACTGACGCTGACAGCGCCGATCCGAGGGTGTGTCCAACGGTAAAGACGAAGTCGCTGTCGGGCCCCGATGCTACGGCGATCGTGGCAACGCCCGGCAGGCGGACCAGGCCGCGCTTGAAGTTGGCGATGTTGGCCACGCTGGCCAGACCGGACACCACGACCCGGGTCGAAGTCAGCTCGTCGGCCGGCCGGTCGTCCAGGCCCGGCGCCGGATCGCCGACGGGAGCGCCATCGAGCGGCTCGCCCTCGGCCACGGGCAGGTCGTCCTCGCTGTCGAGGTCAGCGCTGAAGGCGGCGGCCTCCGCCTCGGCGGCGGCGAAGTCGAATTCGGTCGGGGTGTGCTGGTCGGCGGCCGGCGCGAGCGACTCGCTGACGGGCGCGTCCGCGCCGGCGATGGAGGCGGCTATCTCGCCCAGGCTGGGCGGATCGGGCATGGTTTCGGCCATCGTCGCAATCCGGGTCGGGTCGGTCTCGGCGTTGAGGCGCCCGAAGAAGGCTTCCATCTGGGCCTGGAATTCGGCGACCACGGCGGCGACGCGCTCGGTTCGCGACAGGACCGTCGCGGCATGCTGTTCCATCTCGCCATCGAGCCCGCTCTTGCGAGCGGCGATCCGAGCTTCCGTCTCCTCGCGGATTCGAGCGATCTCGGCCTTCGACCACTCGCGGACGGTGGCGACATCGTCATCGGCCAGGCGCCGCAGGTCGGCGGCTTCGTTCGTCGCGTTGGCATGGATGTCCTCGATGACGCTCTTCGCCTCTACCTCGAAGCGGGCCATCGTCTCGCTCCGGGCGTTCTCCGAGGCGGCCTGCATGGCCCGGCTCAGCTCGGCCATGAACTTGGTCGCGCGGCGTGCGGGCGGACCGGCGGCTGCATCCGGCTCGGCCCGCGAGGCGGACGTGGCGGTGGTCTCGGCAGACTCGGCGGTCTCGATCATGGCGGGTTCCTGGGCCTCCTCGGCGGCGGTGCGTCCCCCTGGGTGCGGGACGGTCGGACGGGTCAGCCCGATCTCCAGGGACGTGCGGCCATCGTGTCAGCGACGGTGGGTCCGGTGCAGTTGGCTAGAGGTACCAGCGGTCCGGGCCGGTGGTACCGGCTACCATGGCGCGGTGGAGACGCTGCAGAACGGCTTTGACGGCCGCCCCGGCGTGACCGATACGCTCGGTCGGGCGCTGCGCGACCTGCGCATCTCGGTCACCGATCGTTGCAACTTTCGCTGCACCTACTGCATGCCCAAGGAGATCTTCGGGCGCGATTACGCATTCCTGCCGCGCGACCAGGTCCTGACCTTCGAGGAGATCAGCCGGCTTGCCCGGGTCTTCGTCGGGCTCGGCGCGGAGAAGCTGAGGATCACCGGCGGCGAGCCGCTTGTCCGGCGCGACCTGCCGGACCTGGTCGCGATGCTCGCGGCCATCCGCAAACCGGACGGGGGGGAGGTGGACCTGACCCTGACCACGAACGGCTCAGCGCTCCGGGCCCTGGCGAAGTCGCTGGCTACCGCCGGACTCCAGCGAGTGTCGGTCAGCCTGGACTCGCTCGACGACGACGTGTTCGGGGCGATGAACGGGATCGACTTTCCGGTCGCGAAGGTGCTCGATGGCATCGCCGCGGCGGCGGAGGCCGGCCTCGCCCCGATCAAGATCAACATGGTCGTGCGCCGCGGGATCAACGAGGCGAGCGTGCTGCCGATGGCGGCCTGGGCGCGCGAGGTGGGGGTGGTGCTCCGCTTCATCGAGTACATGGACGTAGGCCATTCGAACGGCTGGCGGCTTGACGAGGTGGTGCCGGCCGCCGAGCTGATCGAGTCGATCGGTCGCGCCTGGGCGATCGAGCCCGCCGATCCGTCCTATCGCGGCGAGGTCGCAGATCGCTGGCGGTACGTCGACGGTCACGGCGAGTTCGGGGTCATCTCGTCCGTCACCCAACCATTCTGCCGCGACTGCACCCGGGCCCGGGTCTCGGCCGAGGGCAAGCTCTACACCTGCCTGTTCGCCGTCGCCGGGCACGATGCCCGGGCGGTCCTGCGCTCGGGTGGCTCGGATGAAGAGCTGGCGGCGTTCGTGGCCGGCATCTGGGGCCGGCGCGGCGACCGCTATTCGGAGCTGCGTTCCGCTGCGACGACGACGCTGCCAAAGGTCGAGATGTTCGCCATGGGCGGTTGAACGTCAGTGGTGGCTCAGCGCGCAGGCGCATTGTCCACAGGCCGTCCACAACCGTCGGCAAGTCGTGGATGGCGACATCGGGCACCCTCGCGAGTTCGTGGATAACCGCGTTGACCGTCCGCGCGGCCGGCGACTACGGTTGGTCCAGCCCGAAGGGGCCGTCAGGATCGAAGGACCCGAGATTGCATCAAGGACCCTCGCTCCACCGCCGGTCGCTTCGGGCGCTTCATTACCCATGATGGGCGGCCGTCTCACCACGGCCAGTCCGCGCGGGTCGCGCCCGACGGGACGTGATCGGCATCCCGGTGTCGATACTTCCGTCGGGCCGATGAAGCCTGGAGGCTCCCCGTGTCGGACCTGACCAGCCTCGACGCAACGACTCCCATTCGCCCGATCGATCAGCCGGCGCGCCTCGCCGCGCTCGTCGCCGCCGTCCGGGCGCGGACCTCGCTCGTGCCGGAGATCGGGATCGTTCTTGGCTCGGGCCTCGGCGGACTGGCCGACGACCTCGCCGATCCGGTCTCCCTTCCCTTCGGCGCGCTGCCCGGCTGGCCGGCCGCCACCGCGCCAGGGCACGCCGGGCGCCTCATGCTGGGAACGCTCGGCGCCCGTCCCGTGGTCATGCTCCAGGGCCGCTTTCATCTCTATGAGGGCAACGATCCGGGCCTGGTCGTGCAACCGGTCCTGCTCTTCGCGGCGCTGGGGGCGCGGGTCGTCGTCCTGACCAACGCGGCGGGCGGATTGGATCCGTCGTTTGGGCCGGGGACGCTCATGGTCATGCACGATCACATCAACCTGACCGGCCGCAACCCGCTCAGCGGGCCCAACGCGGACGAGCTGGGGGCGCGGTTTCCGGACATGACCAACGCCTGGAGCCCACGCCTGCGCGAACGCCTCCACACCGCAGGCAGGAGCGAGGGCGTCAGCCTGGCCGAGGGCGTCTACATCGGGCTGACCGGCCCGACCTACGAGACCCCGGCCGAAGTCCGGATGCTGGCAGGATTGGGTGGGCACGCCGTCGGCATGTCGACCGTGCTCGAGTGCATCGCCGCGCGCTGGGTGGGCCTCGAGGTATGCGGCGTGTCGCTGGTCACCAACGCCGGCGCCGGCTACAGCGGCGCGCCGCTCAGCCACCAGGAGGTGCTGGACGCCGGGCTGGAGGCCGGGCCCCGACTGGCCAGGGTGATCCGTCGGTTCGTCGCCGACCTGGCTGCCCCTACGTGACCGGCAGCTCCCGACCCGCAGCTCGCGCCGACGCCGCCTTCTCCGCCCAGGCCTCCAGGACCCGGTCCTTGTGCGGCCGGATCGGGCAATGGCCGTCGCGGTTGTTGAACTCGTCGCAGTAACCGAGGGGCACGCACTTCGGCGCGAGGAAGCTGCCCAGGAACGGCGAGACGCTGAAGATCTCGTGTCGGATCAACTGGAAGAGGCGTCGAATCTCCCACTGGGCCATGGTGCACAGGCGCAGCCCGGACATGTGGATGAGCGCCCGCAGGTTCGTGGTCATGACCAGGTTGGTACGGGTCGCATTGGGAAAGATGAATCGCGCGTCTTCGCCGGGAAGACCGGCCTGGAGCAGGTCGCCGTACAGGCCGAGCGCGCCATCGACCTGCTCCTCGTAGCGCGTGCGCAGGTCCGGGTCCGCCTCCGCGATGGAGTGCGGGAGCATCGTGGCCGCGCCCTTGAACTTGACGTAGCGCTGGCTCTGCTGGTCGAAGGCAACGCCGGCCCGGTGGCGCACGAGCTGGTGGGACAGGGTCCTTGAGACGCCGCTGATGGCGAAGGTGAAAACGATGTGCTCGATCGTGGAGCCGTGTCCGGATTCGATGACCGAGCCGATCAGCTTCTGCATCTTGAGCGGATCGAAGTCGCCGGCCAGGGCGCGCCGAAAGATCTCGTCGGGATCCTGCTCGGAGTAGCAGGTCCGGCAGGCCGTGTAGATGATCGGCACGTAGTAGCGCTCGACGATCTCACGGTTCGGGAACAGCATGGTCGCGCGGATGCCCAGCTCACGCCGGCCGGGATTCCGGGGGATGGATGACTTTGGGCGCGACTCGGGTGCGGGCGGCTCGGGCGGGGTGGACTGGGCTGTCATCGGACGGCCAGTCTAGTTCAGCCGGCCGAGGGCGACCCGGCCGCCCCCAGTTCGACCTCAGGGCTTCCTGCGAGAGCGAACGCGACGAGCTCGTCGAGGCTCATCGCCGCGCCCTCCGCGCCAAATCGCTCGAACTCCTCCGGCGCCAGCGCATCGCGCGGCGACGGCGCGTCGAACTGCTTGTACGTCTCCTCGACGTAGTTCGCCAGGTCCGTCCCGGTCGTCCGCTGGAGATGCCGGGCGCCGCCCGACAGTCGGGCGGCGCGCCGGGGGTCACCCAGGCCGACCCCAAAAGACGCCCCGTCGG
>JBKKDW010000271.1:0-14370 GCA_046708025.1 Candidatus Limnocylindrales bacterium | reverse complement strand
CCGGGTCTCAACGTCCTGACCGGCGAGACCGGCGCGGGGAAGAGCCTGCTGATCGACGCACTCGGGCTGGCGCTCGGGGCGCGCGCGGACACGACCCTCGTTCGCCACGGAGCGGACGTCGCGCGGGTCGAGGCGCTCTTCGATCGGCTGCCCGAGCCGCTCATCGCCGTGCGCGAGGTGGCGACGTCGGGACGCTCGACGGCGCGGCTGGACGATCAGACCGTGACCGCGGCCCGACTGGCCGAGACGACCGGTCCGCTCGTCGAGATCCACGGGCAGCACGACCAGCAACGCCTGCTCGACGAACGCTGGCAGCGCGACCTGCTGGATGCCTTCGGAGGCCACGGCGCGGCTCGCTCGGCGATGGTCGAGGCCGTCGAGCGCTGGCGGGCGAACCGGGCGGCCCTGGCCGAGCTGGCGATGGAGCCGCGCGAGCTCGCCCGGCGGGTCGACCTGCTCGAGCACGAGGCGGCCGAGATTGCCGACGCCCGCCTCCGCCCGGGCGAGGCCGACGAGATCCGCACCCGGCTGGCCGCAGCGCAGCATGGCGAGGCGATCGCCCGGGGCGTAGTCGCGGTCCTCGATGCGCTCACCGTTGACGGCGCGGGTGCGCGCGACGCCACCGCGGTCGCCCTTCGTGAGGCGCGCAACCTGGTTCGCCTTGACCCGCGCTTCTCGTCCCTGGCCGATCGCCTGGCCGGCCTTGAGGCCGAGCTGACTGACGTCGCCGCCGAGATCGGCGATCTGGCCGACGGGATCGATCACGATTCGACCGCCCTGGCGGGGCTGGAAGAGCGGCTCGGGACGATCTACGGGCTCGAGCGCCGCTACGGCGTCGATGAGAGCGCGATCATCGACCACGCCGAACGCGCCATCGCCGAGCTCGAACGGCTGCGGGGCCTCGATGACGAACGCGCCCGCCGAGAGCGTGAAGACTCGGCGCTGCTGGCTGCGATCGCCCGCGCGGCGGCCGCGCTGTCGGAGGTTCGTCGGACTGCGGCACAGGCCGAGGTCGGCGCCGTCGGGGCGATCCTGGAAGAGCTCGGCTTTCCGGCCGGCGTGTTCGAGGTCGGCCTGGGCCGGCGGCCGGCGGCGGTCGACGAGGCAGCCATTGAGCTCGATGGCGACGCGGTCGCGTTCGATGCCAGCGGTGCCGATCAAGTCGTCTACAGACTTGCCCCAAACGCTGGCGAGCCGGCAAGGCCGCTCGCCAGGATCGCGTCGGGCGGTGAGCTGTCGCGCGTCGCCCTGGCCATCAGGCAGGTCCTGGCCGGGGCCGATGAGACGCCCGTGCTCGTGTTTGACGAAGTCGACAGCGGGATCGGGGGCCGCAGCGCCGACCCGGTCGGTCGGAGCCTGTGGGAGCTGGCGCGCCGCCACCAGGTCCTGTGCGTCACCCATCTGCCCCAGATCGCGGCCCATGCCGACGCCCATTACCGGATCGCCAAGCGCGAACGGCACGGCCGGACGGTGACCGAGATCGAGCACCTGGACCGCGAGGGCAGGATCGTCGAGCTCGCCCAGATGCTTGGCGGGCCGCCCGGCGGAGCCACCAGTCTGGCCAGCGCCCGCGAGCTGCTCGACCGTGCGGAGGCCTGGCGCGGCGGCGTCGCCCAGGCCGGCTGAGGCAGACGCCCTTATGGCCGAGCTGGACGCCGCGATCGACGAATACCTGACCTACCTCCATGTCGAACGCGGCCTCGCTCCGGCCACCATCCGGGCGTATCGGGCCGACATCTCGGACTTTGCCGCGGCCCGCGGAGTCGGTCGCGCCTGGTCGATCTCGGCGGAGGCCGCGATCGACTACCTTGCCGCCCGAACGCGGCGCGGCCGGCGCGGTGACCCCGGTCTCGCCCCAAGCAGTCTCCGCCGCCGGGCAGCGGCTCTGAAGGGGTTCTACCGGTTCGCCTACGGCGAAGGGCTGATCGGGGTGGACGTCGCCGCGCATCTCGATCTGCCCCGGCCCGCGCGCCTCCTGCCCGAGACCCTGACCGTGGATGAGACCAGGCGGCTGCTCGATGCGGCCCATGGCGCCAATGCAGACCCGCACGGCCTGCGTGATCGGGCGATCCTGGAGCTGCTGTACGCGGCAGGGCTGCGGATCAGTGAGGCGATCGGACTCGACCGCGAGGACCTGTCGACCGACGGCGCCTTCGTTCGGGTGATCGGCAAGGGTGACAAGGAGCGGCTGGTCCCGGTCGGCGATATCGCCCTGGACTGGCTGGCGCGCTGGATCGATGGGCCGCGCGGTGCGTTGCTGGCCGCGCGGCACGTGGTGCCGGTCCGAGGCGGGCCCCTGTTCCTGGGCGATCGAGGGGGCCGGCTGGCTCGCCAGCAGGCCTGGGCCGCGGTCAAGCGAGCCGCCGGACGGGCAGGCCTGGCCGAGCGGGTCAGCCCGCACACCCTGCGCCATTCGTTCGCGACGCACCTGCTGGAGGGCGGCGCGGACCTGCGGATCGTCCAGGAGTTGCTCGGTCATGCGAGTATCTCCACGACACAGCTCTACACCCATCTGACCGGGGAGCGGATCCGGGACGTCTACAGCCGGGCCCATCCGCGGGCCTGAAGGGAGGCCCAGACGACATGAGCTATGCCGATGCGCTGCTGTCCACCGGCGAACGGGTGACCCATCGCGAGCGGCAGCACTGGCTGGTGTTGCTGTGGGGCGCGCGCCTCCCGATCGTTGCGATCGTCGCGGCTCTGCTTCTGCTCGTGTTAAGCGCGAACCTGCAGGACGGCCCATTCAAGACGCTGCTCAGCCTGTTGACGGTCGTCCTGTTCGTCGGTGGCCTGGCGTTCCTGGTCTGGGCAACCCTGCGCTACCTCAACCAGGAGTACATCCTGACCAACCGCCGGGTCATCCAGGTCGAGGGCGTCGTCAACAAGCGGGCGACCGACAGCTCACTTGAAAAGATCAACGACGCCGTCCTGAGCCAGTCGATCTTCGGGCGGATCTTCGGCTTCGGCGACCTCGATGTCCTGACGGCCGCTGAGGCCGGGATCGAGCGCTTCCGGATGATCGTCGATCCGATCGGCTTCAAGCGCGCGATGCTCGACGCCAAGCACGCCTACGAGGTGGACATGGAGCGCTCCGGCTGGCAGCCAAGTCCGCCGATCCGCTCGACCCAGAGCAGCGTCGCGTCGACCGCCTCCGCGGGCAGTGGGCCTGCCCCGACCGTAAGCGCCAGTGGTGGGGCCCCGGGAACGAGCCAACCTGCGCCGCCGCCAGCATCGCCGCCCAAGCTCAACGCGGACGACGTCACCCGCACCCTGGCGAGCCTCGCCGACCTGCGCGATCGCGGCGCGATCTCGGCCGAGGAGTACGACACCAAGAAGACCGACCTGCTCGGGCGGCTCTAGCCGCGGCGCCGGCCCGCCGACCACGGATCGCGGGCGCGGCTACGATACGCGCGACCCCCTCCCAACAGGTGCCGCGTGGATTTCGCACAGATTCTTCCGGCCGCGATCGTCCTGGCCATCATGTTGCTCGTTGGATTTCCGGTCCACGAGTTCAGCCACGCCCTGGCCGCCTACCGCCTGGGTGACGGCACGGCCAAGTTGTTCGGGCGGCTGACCCTCAACCCGATCGCCCACTTCGACCCGGTCGGCGGCGTCCTGCTCGCCGTCACGTTCCTGGGATCGGCCGCCGCCGGAGGCGCCTTCGGCTTTGGCTGGGCCAAGCCCACCCCGGTCCACCCGATGAACCTGATGTACGGTCGGCGGGGAGAGGCGATCGTGGCCGCGGCAGGACCGATCTCCAACCTGGTCCTGGCGGCCGCGGCGGCCATCCCGCTGCGCTACCTGCACGCGAACCCCGCGCTCGCCGATCAAGCCGGCCTGCTTGTCGCGATCCTGACTTACTTCGTCCTGATCAACCTCGTCCTGATGCTGTTCAATCTCATCCCCATCCCACCGCTCGACGGCTCGAAGGTGGTGTTCGCGTTCCTGGATCGGCGGACGGAATACCAGGTCCGCCCGATCCTGGAGCGCTACGGGTTCCTCATCCTCATCGTCCTGTTCTTCCTGCCGCCCGGCGGTTCGATCGGCGGGCGGATCCTGTTCCCCATCCTCGATGCGCTCTTCTCGCTCCTGGTGGGCGTCTAGGGTCCGCCAGTTCCGGGCGCACCTGCGGGCTCGCGTGACGCCCGAGGAGCGCGCGGCGCTGGTGGCCTGGACGACGCCCGCCCAGCAGGCGCTCTTTGCCGCGATGCACGTGGCCGACCGGCGCCACGGCCTCGACGTGGTGGCTTCGCTGCGCGCCGAAGGGGTGGACGAATCCGAAGTCCTGCTGGCGGGACTCCTGCATGACGCCGGCAAGGGCGACACCGGGGTCTGGCCGCGGGTCGCCTTCACCCTGGGCGGTACGTACGGTTCGTGGATCCTGCAGGTCACTCGCCTCGTACCCGGCTTCGGCTCGTCCCTGGAGCGCCTCCGGACGCATGCGCGAACGTCGGCCGACCTGGCGGCGGCGGCCGGCTGCCCGGCGCGGACGGTTGAGCTGATCCGGTACCAGGACGCGCCACGCGATCCGGACTTCGGCGAGTTGCTCCGCCTCGCCGACGAGGCCAACTGATGTCGCCAGGCAACCTGGTCGGCGTGCCGGTCATGCCGCCCGCACTTCCGGCGGTCCAGTTCGGCGAGGGCCGCCGACCCGAGACCGTGACCCAGGTCCAGGTCGCCGAGTTTGACGGTCCGCTCTCCCTGCTGCTCTCGCTCATCGAGGCGCGCCAGCTGGATGTCCTGTCCGTTCCCCTCGGTGCTCTCGCCGAGGCCTACCTGGACGCCCTCGGAACGCTGGAGGCGGACCGGCTCGGCAACGTCAGCGCGTTCGTCGCGATCGCCAGCCAGCTGATCCTGATCAAGAGTCGGGCGATGCTCCCGCGCCAGGCCGAGCCGACCGATCCCGCTGCCGTGCTCGACGAGGGCATTGACCCCGAGGCGGAGCTGCGAGCACGGCTCATCCTGTACCGCGCCCACCGCGATGCCGGGCTGCGCCTGGCCGAGGAGGCCACTCGGCGGATCGGGCTCTTCCGCCGCGAACCCGGGGTGGCGCACGCGGCCGCGCTCGCCGGTGCCCGACCCGCCGATCTGCCGCGGCTCGACCCGGTGTGGCTGGCGCGCGCCCTTGGTCGCCTGGCCGCGATCGCCCCGCCGCCCGAATTACCACCGGAGAGCATCGCCCGGACGGTCACCCTCGAAGAGCGCGCCGACGTCATCCGGGCTGCCCTCCGATCCGCGCCATCGGTCGTCCTCCAGGAACTGATGAACGGCGTGCGCGACCGGGTCGTGCTGGCAATCACCTTCCTGGCCATGCTGGAGCTCGTGAAGCGCCGCGAGATCGTGGTCGAGCAGGCCCTGCCGTGGGGCCCGATCGTCGCCCGCTCGGCGACGCCCGAGCAGCGTGTCGCAAATGGGCTGCCCGTCGCGCCTGACGACGAGCCCCTCGACGAATCACTGGCGTCGTTCGCATGACGGACCCGGCCAAGGCCAGGGATCTGCTCGAAGGCGCGGGCCTCCCTGAAGGCGCGGGTCCGGCCCCGCTCGAGCTCACCGAAGCGGCGCTCGAGGCGCTCCTGTTCGTTGCCGAACGCCCCCTCTCGCGGCGCGAGATCGCGACCCTGGCCGGTACGGATCGATCGACTGTCGACGCCCGTCTCGGCGATCTCGAGGTCTCGCTTCGGGCGAGCGGCATCCGCCTGCTGATGGACGGCGACCGCGTCGAGCTCGCGACCGCGCCGGAGGGCGGGGCGCTCGTCGCTCGTTATATCGGCGTCGATGCCATCCGGCTGTCGCCAGCGTCCATGGAGACCCTGGCGATCGTGGCCTACCGGCAGCCGGTCACCAGGTCCGCCATCGAGCGGATCCGCGGCGTCGACTCGGACTACACGATTCGGACCCTGCTGCATCGCCGGCTCGTGGTCGAACTGGGTCGGTCCGACGCGCCAGGCCGTCCGTTCCTGTACGGAACCGGCTTTGAGTTCCTCGAGCGCTTTGGGCTGACCAGCCTGGATGAGCTGCCATACCTCGACGTCGACATCGCAGCGCGCCTGGCCGAGGAGGGTGGAGAGTCGGTCACCGAGGCCATGTTCCAGCCCGAATCGATCGACGGCGCCGGCTGATGCCCCTCGAGCGGCTCCAGAAGGTGCTCGCCGCGTCGGGCGTCGCGTCGCGCCGAGCCAGCGAGGTCCTGATCGCGGCCGGGCGGGTGACCGTCGACGGCAAGGTCGCCGCGATCGGCAGCCAGGCCGACCCGGAGGTGGCGGTCATCGCCGTGGACGGTCGGATCATCGGCGGCGCCGCGCCGGCCGCCTATCTGCTGCTCCACAAACCGGCCGGTGTGACCTCCACCGTGCGTGATCGACACGCCTCGCGGACGGTCCTCGACATGCTGCCCACGGCCCTGGTCCCGGAAGGAGCCAGGCTCTATCCGGTGGGACGGCTCGATCAGGATTCCGAGGGGCTGCTCGTCCTGACCAACGACGGCGCCTGGGCGGATCGAGTCCTGCACCCGCGCCACGGCGTTGAGCGTGAGTACGCGATCGGTCTGCGTGCACCGCTCTCGGTCGAGCAGGTGGCCGCGCTGCGGGCCGGCATTCAGCTCGACGAGGGCCTCGCGACGTTGACCGGCCTGCGCGCGACGACGGAGCTTGAAACCCGCCGCCTGGTGAGCCTCCTGGCTCCGCCGCCGGGCGAGTTGACCTGGTTCCGGGCAATCCTGGCGCAAGGCTGGAAGCGCCAGCTTCGGCGGATGTTCGGGGCGGTGGGTGTGCCGATCCCGCGACTCGTTCGCGTGCGCATCGGCCCGGTCCGTCTCGACGATCTCCCGAGCGGGCGCGCTCGGCGGCTGCGCGCGCCCGAGATCCGCGGCCTGGGTGCGGGCGCCGGAACGAGCCGCGCGGGCGCAGGCGCGGGAACAAGCCGCCGATCCCCGAGCTGAGGCGGAGCCTCGCACACCCGAGGTAGCGGCGACTTTCCTGCCATCCGTCCATGTGGTGAACCGTAGTGGCGATCTGCCAGGATTCTGTTCACGTGGGCACGAAGGGCCACGACCAGGATGGCTCTCCACACCAGGCTTCGCGGCCTGTTGTCGCTCCAGGCACTGCCCAATGTGCACGACATGCACATCTGGCAGGAAACTCCATGCCGGCAGGGAGTTCCGAGGCCGTCCGCATTAGGGCCTCCGGTATCCTGACCCGGATGCATCTCCCGGAGAAGATTCGCAGCCCTGCTCCGACCCATCTCGTGGTCGCCCTCGATGGTCCCGGCTCGTCGGGCAAGAGCAGCGTTGGCGCGGCCGCCGCGCTGCGCGTCGGGTATCGCTTCTGCGACACCGGATTGCTCTACCGCGCGGTCACCTGGCTTTCGCTGGCCCGCGGTGTGCCGCCTACGGACCCCGACCCCCTGCGCACCCTCGCCGGCGAGGTCGAGCTGGCCGCCGATGGGGCGGGTCGACTCGCGCGTGTCCTGGTCGACGGTATCGACCGAACCGCAGATGTCCACACACCAGCGGTCGACGTCGCGGTCTCGGCGGTCTCGGCCGTGCCCGAGCTGCGCGCCGCGTTGCTGGAACGGCAACGCGCGATCGCCGCGGCCGGCCGGATCGTGATGGCGGGTCGCGACATCGGGACGGTCGTGCTGCCCGATGCGGATCTGAAGCTGTTTCTCGATGCTTCCGTTGATGAGCGCGCCCGGCGCCGGGCCGAGGAACGCGGTCTCGACCCGAAAGGTGCGGAGGCGGCAGCCATCCTGGCCGCCCTCGAGCGCCGCGACGTCCTGGATTCGACGCGGGCGGTGGCGCCGCTATTCCCGGCGCCGGATGCCCGGATCATCGTGACCGATGAGAACCGATTCGAGGACACCGTCGACGCGGTCGTCGGTGCGATCCTCGACGCACAGGCGCGCCGGGCGGCGGAACCCGCGCCAAGCGGGACGCGATGACCCGAGCCAACCGGCACACGATCGTCGCCCAGCCGCCGATCGACAGTTCGATCACGCCGCTGATCTCTATCGTTACCCTCGCGGCCAGGGTCTTCTGTCGGGCCATCAGCCGAATCTCGATCGAGGGTGCGCTCGACGAGATCCCGCGTGACGGTCCGTTGATCATCGCGGCCAACCATGCGTCCAACCTGGATGCCCCGGTGATCGGGTCGTGGCTGATCTCGCGCCTGGGCCGGCGGATCCACTGGCTCGGCAAGAAGGAGCTGTTCGACTGGCCGATCATCGGCTGGATTGCCGCGAACGGCGGCGTTCACCCGGTCGATCGAGACGCCGCCGATGTCGATGCCTTCCGGCTGGCCCAGCGGATCCTCGATGAGGGTCACGTCCTGTTCGTCTTCCCCGAGGGAACGCGCAGCCCCGACGGCACGCTCCAGGAGGCGCGTGACGGCGTGGCCCTCCTGGCGCTGCGGACTGGGGCAGCCATCGTGCCGATCGGGATCGCCGGTTCGGACCGGGTCTGGCCAAAGGACCAGCGGCTGCCGCACCCGGGCGGTCACGTCACGGTTCGGGTCGGGCGGCCGTTCCGTGCCGCCGACGAGCTTCCCCCGGGAACGGACAGGAAGGCCGCCAAGGGCCTGGCCACGGCCCTGATCATGGGGCGTATCGCCGCCCTGCTGCCCGCGCACCAGCGCGGCGTCCACGCTGACGTTCGGGGGGCGACGACGGACCCCGTGCGATAATCGGTACATGGGAACCGTTGAGGAAGTCCGCATCGCGAAGCGCACCGGCTTCTGCTATGGCGTTCGCGAGGCTATCGACAAGGCCAAGGAAGCCTCGGCCGCCGGCAAGCGGACGCACACCCTCGGCCAGGTTGTCCATAACGAAGGGGTCGTGCGCGACCTCCTGGATCTCGGGATCGAGACGGTCGACACGCTCGACGACGTCGACCACGGGGCGGCGGTCGTCATTCGCGCGCACGGCGTTCGCCCGGACGTGATGGCCCGCGCCGATGCGCGCGGCCTCGAGGTGATTGACGGCACCTGCACCTGGGTCATCCAGGAGCAGAAGGAGCTGCGCAAGCTCGTCGAGGACGGCTACACGATCGTGCTGATGGGCACGCCCAGGCACCCCGAGGTCGTGGGGCTACTCGGCTTCGCCCCCGACGCGATCGTGGTCGACGAAGAGGAGGAATGGGACGCCGCCATCCCGCGCCGCAAACGGATGGCCCTCATCTCCCAGTCGACCCAGCCGCCCTGGAAGTTCGAGAAGCTGGCCGCATTGATGGTCTCCCGCGCCCACGAGCTCAAGATCGTCAACACGGTCTGCCCGGTCACCATTCGCCGCCAGCAGGACACCCTTGAGACGGCCGGCGAGGTTGACCTGATGGTCGTCGTGGGCGGTCGCTCAAGCGCGAACACGAAAGAGCTGACCCGCCTATGCGGGATCACCGGGACGCGTGCGGTCCAGATCGAGAGCGTCCGGGATCTCGATGACCCAGCCGTCTTCGCCAACGCGCGGATCGTGGGTGTCACCGGCGGCACCTCCACCCCGATCGAGGACCTGCGTGACGTGGCCGAGCGGATTCTCGCCTTCGCTGGCACGCCGGACTCGAGCGCCCGAGCCCTCGAACTGGCTAGCGCCGCCCTCAAACGGGCGGCCACCCCGGCCGGCCGAACCACCTCAATCCCGACACCTGGACGCGCGGCCGTTGAATCCGGCGCCGCCTGACCCGTGGTCAGCGGCAGAGGGGAAATACCGGTCGTGGCGATCGTCGGACGACCGAACGTCGGCAAGAGCACGCTGTTCAACCGGTTCCTGGGGCAGCGCTCGGCCATCGTGGAGGACCGGGCCCGAACCACCCGGGATCGCCTCTACGGCGACACCGAGTGGAACGGCCGGCGCTTCGTCATCGTCGATACCGGCGGCCTGGAGGTCAACCCCGACGATCCGATCGAGGCCCGCGTGCAGGAGCAGGCGCGCCTGGCCATAGCCGAGGCGGACGTCATCCTGTTCGTCGTTGATGCCATCAGCGGGCTGACCCCGGCCGACCTGGAGGCGACCGCGATTCTGCGCCGGGCGACGGCCCCGGTGATCGTCGCCGCCAACAAGGCCGACAACGAGAAGCGCGAGCTCGAAGCGGCCGAATTCCACTCCCTCGGCTGGGAGGAGACCTATCCGATCTCGGCCTCGCATGGACGCGGAATGGGCGATTTGCTCGATGCGATCGTGTGGGCGCTGCCGCCCGAGAGCGAGGCTGAAGTCGCGCGCAAGGCTCGCGAGGCGGAGGCCGAGGCCTGGGCGGACGAGGTGGCGGCCGGACGCCTGGAGCCATTCGTCGTGGGTGACGCCGAGTCCGACGATGACGAGGACGGCAGCGTCGACATCGACCCAAGCGACGTCGAGGCGAAACGATGGGATGCCGCGATGGCCGCCGACGCCGACGGCGAGCCTGCCGCGATCGCCTTCATCGGTCGCCCGAATGTCGGCAAGTCGAGCCTGCTCAACGCCCTGCTCGGCGAGGAGCGGGCGATCGTATCGGAGATTCCAGGCACGACCCGCGATGCCATCGACACGCGCCTCGCCTGGGGTCGCAGCGAGGTCGTCCTGATCGATACGGCCGGTATCCGCCGACGCGGCAAGGTCGCGTCGGGCCCGGCCGCCGAGCGCTATTCAACCCTGCGCGCCCTGCACGCCCTGTCGCGGGCCGATGTCGCGGTCCTGGTGGTCGACGCGGTCGAGGGGCTGACCACGCAGGACGCCCATGTCGCGGGCTACATCGTCGAAGAGGGCAAGGGCCTGGTCATCGCGGTCAACAAATGGGACCTCGTCGCCGACAAGACAGACAAGACGTTCGACCAGTACATCGAGTGGATTCGCAACGAGGTGCCATTCCTGGACTTTGCCCCGATCGTGTCGATCAGCGCCAGGACCGGCCAGCGTGTTGGGCGCGTGCTGGAGGCCGCGATCGATATCTGGGGCGAGCGGCGCAAGCGGATCTCGACCGGCGCCCTCAACCGGGTGCTGTCGGCGGCCACCCAACGGACACCGCCGCCACCGGTGCGCGGCCATCGGCCGAAGCTGTTCTACGCGACCCAGGCGGCGGTCGCGCCACCGACCTTCGTGTTCTTTGCCTCGGACGCCTCGGCGGTCCACTTCAGCTACCGGCGCTATCTCGAGAATCGCCTGCGCGAGACGTTCGGTTTCGACGGCACCCCGATCCGGCTCGTGTTCCGCGACCGCACCTCGGTCAAGCTGCCGCGTCGCAAGAGGCTGCGCAGCGCACCGGTCTCCGCCGGCCGGGGATCGCGCCGGAGCAGCACATCCGGTCAGGCCCGCAAGCCAGGCTGATGAGCGCGGCGCGAATCGCGGTCGTGGGGGCCGGGGCGTGGGGCACCACCCTGGCCAGGCTCATCGCGGGCGTCGAGCCGGTGACACTGCTGTGCCACTCGCCCGAGGTCGCCGATGAGATCGTGCGCACGCGACGGAACGAGGGCCGCCTGCCCGGGATCGAATTGCCTGAACGAATCCTGGCCACGGCAGACTTCGCGGCGTTGGCCGATGCCGTTGATCTCGTGATATTCGCCACCCCGTCGCGCCATCTGCGCGGAACGGTCGCCCTGGCCGGCCCGCATCTGCCCCCCGCCGCCGACCTGGTGTCCGTGGTCAAGGGCCTCGAAGCCGGCAGCCTGCTGCGCATGACCGAGGTCATCGCCGACGCCGCTGACCTGCCGCTCGAACGGATCGCGGCCCTGTCCGGCCCCAACCTTGCGCTCGAGATCGCCCAGGGGCTCCCGGCGTCGGCGGTCATCGCCGCCGCCGACCCGGTACTGGCCCAGCGGATTGTCGCGCGGCTCGGCCGGCGTGAATTCCGGCTGTACGTCAACCGCGACGTCCTGGGCGTGGAACTGTGCGGGGCGCTGAAGAACATCGTGGCCATCGCCGCCGGGGCGGCCGATGCTCTGGGCTTCGGGGACAACGGCAAGGCCGGGTTGATCACCCGGGGTCTCGCCGAGATGACCCGGGTGGGCATCGCCGCCGGCGCCAATCCGCTCACCTTTGCCGGCCTGGCCGGGATCGGCGACGTCATTGCCACCTGCGGCTCCCGGCTGTCACGCAACTATCGACTCGGCGCCGAGCTCGCCCGCGGGCGCTCATGGCCGGATATCGAGACCAGCCTGCCCGGCACGGCCGAGGGTGCCTACACGGTTGATGCGGCGCTCGCCCTGGCACGCCGGGTTGGGGTCGAGATGCCGATTGCCCAGGAGGTCCACAACGCGTTGTTCGAGGGCAAGAGCGTCCAGCGCTGCCTGATCGACCTGCTCGCGCGCGAGTCGAAGGACGAGCTGGCCGATTACGAACGCTGGGTCGAGAAGATCGGCGGCCCTGACAGGACCTGACCGCCGGCGCGTTTCGATCCTAGTAGTGGACCCGAACCCCGACCCAGTCGAGCGAGAAGTCGCGGACGGTCGAGTTCGCGACGTCGATCACGCGCACCCGGAAATTGGCGTTCGCGAACTCGCCGATCGCCCACGTTCGTCCCCACGTGTCGGTTGGGCTACCCAGCGCGTGGCTCGACTCGGTCGTGCCCAGCGTCAACGTCGACCTGGCCGCTGTCCACGACGCGCCGCCGTTCCAGGACAGTTGCACGCACAGCTTTGGTGAGCCGACGGTGCTGTCGACCTTTGCGTCGAGCGTCACGTCGATGCCCTTGATCGTCGAGCCGGCGGGGATGCTCGCGCCGTAGTCGTGATAGAGATGCCTGTCCTTGCCGCTGCCGGTGCACGAACTGTTCGACTTCGAGCCGCTGTCAGTGTCGAGGGCGAAGGTTCCGTCGTTGACGTACGCGTTCGTAGGATCTGATTCGTAGCCGTCGCCATCACCGCCGCTTGCAGCCGCATTGGCCGTCGGGTTCAGGAAACCGGTGTTGCCCGCCGATGGCGTGGGGGTGGGCGTCGGTGTCGGCGTGGGAGTCGGTGTAGGCGTGGGGGCTGGTGAACCCAGGTCCAGGCTGTACAGGAGGTGATTGTTGGCTGAACTTGAAGAGGTGACGATCCCCTTCGTCGTGGCCACGAACAGCGCATCGCGCACGGCAGCCGGGCTGTGCCCGGGGTTCGCCTGGAGGTAGAGTGCGGCGACGCCGGCAGCGTGCGGTGCGGCCATTGACGTGCCGCTGATCGTATTGGTCGCCGTGTTATTGGTGATCCAGGCCGAGGTGATATCCACGCCCGGCGCAAACCAGTCCACGCACGAGCCGAAATTCGAGAACGAGGCCCGCCCGTCCGCGTTGCTGCTCGCGCCGATCGTCATCGCCGCCGAAACCCGCGCCGGCGATCCGCCGCAGGCGTCGGCGTTCGAATTGCCGGCCGCGAGCGCATAGCTGACGCCATCGGCGATCGAGTTGTTGACCGCGCTGTCCAGGGCCGCCGACGCGCTGCCGCCCAGGCTCATGTTGGCGATGGCGGGCGCGCTCCCGGTGTGGTTCGCCGTGACCCAGTCAACGCCCGCAATCACGCCGCTCGTGAGTCCTGACCCGTTGCAGCCGAGGACCCGAACGGCGACCAGGCTCACGCCCTTGGCGACGCCGTAGGTCGAGCCGCCGATGGTCCCGGCGACGTGGGTACCGTGGCCATTGCAGTCGTCGGCCGGCAGTGACCCATCGACGGTGTCGCGGCCGTGCGACGCCCGGCCGCCGAACTCGGCGTGGGTGATCCGGATGCCGGTGTCGATGACGTACGCGGTGACGCCGGCGCCGGTCTGCTTGTAGACATAGGTCGTGTTGAGGGGGAGGGCTCGCTGGTCGATCCGATCCAGGCCCCAGGTCGCATCCGACTGCTCGTCGAGGGCGTACACGAGCCCATCCAGTTCGACACTGGCGACATCGGGACTCGCCCGCAGGCCGTTCAGCGCCGCGGCCGAAACCCGGGCCGAAAAGCCCTTGATCGCCGACCCGTAGACGTGGCGGGCTTCGAACCCGTGCTGCCGTCCCAGGCCAGCCGCGAGGTGACCCGAATCGACCGCTTCGTCCCGAAAGACGACGATCACGTCCTGGTCCGGGCCGGCGGCCATGGTCGGGACACTGACCGAGGCGGCCAGGAGTGCCGCGCAGGCCATGATGGCAAGGCGCCGGACCGATCGAGAGACACGCATGAAGGACCCTCCACGGATGATGACGCCGGCAGTATGGGTGGACCCGACCCGACCGTACAAGGGCGCACATGCCCTATTCGCCCGCAGACCCTCGGGCCGCGCTGAACAGGCTCCAATTGGTGGTGCGCGCCGCCACCGGGCGCGAGGGTCATCCAGGGCTTGGTCAGAACCTGGGACGCCGGCGCAGGGCGCCAGTCGCCGGTGCTAGACTCCGGAGCGTCGGGGCGTGGCGCAGTCTGGTAGCGCACCAGTCTGGGGGACTGGTGGTCGTCGGTTCAAATCCGG
>JBKKDW010000270.1:0-3917 GCA_046708025.1 Candidatus Limnocylindrales bacterium | reverse complement strand
CCCGTGTTCCCTTCGCTCAGACCTTCGACTTCTGGACCAGCTCGTTGGCGATGCTGGCGGGGAGCTCGGCGTAGTGCGCGAACTCCATCGATGATGTGGCGCGACCCTGGCTCATGCTCCGCAGGTCCGTCACATACCCGAACATCTGGGCGAGCGGAACGAAGGCCCGGACGACCTGGGTCGCGCTGTTGCCACTCCCGCGCGACTCCATCCCCTCGATGTGGCCGCGGCGGCTGTTGAGATCGCCGATGACGTCGCCCATGAACGCCTCGGGCATGGTGACCTCGTTGCGCATGATCGGCTCGAGGATGGCCGGGTCCGCCCTCGAGAAGGCGTCCTTGACGGCCATCGAGCCGGCGATCTTGAACGCCATCTCGGATGAGTCGACCTCGTGGTACGACCCGTCGAACAGGGTGGCCTTCACGTCAACGACCGGGTAGCCCGCATAGATACCGGTCTGGAGCGTCTCACGGATACCGGCATCGACCGACTTGATGTATTCGCGCGGGATCGTCCCGCCCACGATCTTGTCCACGAACTCATAGCCGGAACCCTTCTCGGCCGGCTCCAGTTTAATGACCGCGTGCCCATACTGGCCCTTGCCGCCGGTCTGGCGGATGAACCGGCCGTTGCCCTCCGCGGCGCGCCGGATCGTCTCGCGATACGAGACCTGGGGCTTGCCGATGTTGGCGGCGACCTTGAACTCGCGGACCATCCGATCAACCAGGACGTCGAGATGGAGCTCGCCCATCCCGGCAATCAGGGTCTCCGAGGTTTCCGGATCGGTCTTGACCCGGAAGGTTGGATCCTCCTCGGCGAGGCGCTGCAGCGCGATCGCGAGCTTGTCCTGGTCGGCCTTCGTCTTCGGTTCGATCTTGACCTCGATGACCGGCTCGGGGAAGGTCATCGACTCCAGGATCACGCCGTGATCCGGGTCGGTCAGGGTGTCGCCCGTGAAAGTGTCCTTGAGGCCGACCGCTGCGGCGATGTCGCCGGCATAGACCTCGTCGATCTCCTCGCGGTGATTGGCATGCATCTGGAGGATCCGCCCGATCCGTTCGCGCTTGCCCTTGGTCGGATTGAGCACGTACGAGCCGGCCTTGAGGGTGCCCGAGTAGACCCGGAAGAAGGCCAGCTTGCCGACGAACGGGTCCGCCGCGATCTTGAAGGCGAGGGCGCTGAACGGTTCGCTGTCCGACGGCGCGCGTACGACGTCGGCGCCGGTTCGGGCGTCGATGCCGATCATGGGCGGGACGTCGAGCGGTGAGGGCAGGTAGTCGACGACCGCGTCGAGCATCTTCTGGATACCCTTGTTGCGCAGAGCCGAGCCGGTCAGGACCGGGATGATCCGGGTAGTCAGCGTGCCCAGGCGCAGGCCGCGCTTGATTTCCGGGATGGTCAGCTCCTCGCCCTCGAGGTACTTGTGGGTGAGCTCGTCATCCATCTCGGCGACCGCCTCGATGACGGTCTTGCGGTGCTCATCGGCCTCGGCCCGCAACTCGGCCGGAATCTCGACCACGTCGATCTGGTTGCCCAGATCGTCGCGGTAGTAAATCGCCTTCATCTCGACCAGGTCGATCACGCCCTGGAACTTGTCCTCGCGACCGATCGGGATCTGGATCGGTACCGCGTGCGCGCCAAGACGGTCCTTGATCGAATCGACGCAGCGCCAGAAATCGGCGCCCGTGCGATCGAGCTTGTTGATGAAACAGAAGCGCGGCACGCCGTAGCGATCCGCCTGGCGCCAGACTGTTTCGGACTGCGGCTCGACGCCGGCCACGCCGTCGAACACGACGACCGCGCCGTCGAGCACGCGCAGGCTCCGCTCGACCTCCACCGTGAAGTCCACGTGCCCGGGCGTATCGATAATATTGATACGATGGTCGCCCCACGACGCGGTCGTCGCCGCGGCCGTGATGGTGATCCCCCGCTCCTGCTCCTGGGGCATCCAGTCCATGGTGGCCGCGCCCTCATGAACCTCGCCGATCTTGTAGATCTTCTTCGTGTAGAAGAGAATCCGCTCGGTCACGGTCGTTTTGCCCGCGTCGATGTGCGCGATGATCCCAATGTTCCGCGTTCGTGCGAGCGGAACCTGTCGTGCCACGGTTTTGCCTACGCTCCCGGATCTACCACTTGAAATGGCTGAAGGCCCGGTTGGCCTCCGCCATCTTGTGCGTGTCTTCGCGTCGCTTGACCGCCGCGCCGAGGCCGTTCATGGCATCGACGAGTTCGGCCGCCAGCTTCTCGCTCATGCTCTTGCCGTTGCGCTTGCGCGCCGCCTGGACGAGCCATCGGACGCCGAGCGACATGCGCCGATCGCCGCGGATCTCGACCGGGACCTGGTAGGTGGCGCCGCCGACTCGGCGGGGCTTGACCTCGATGATGGGGGTCGCGTTGCGCATCGCCGCCTCGAGGATCTCCAGGCCCGGTCGAGTCGCCTGGGCCTCGGCTCGGGCAAGCGCCTGGCGCAGGATCCGCTCGGCCAGGTTCTGCTTGCCGCCCTTCATCAGCTTGGCTGAGAAGCGCGCGGTCGTGCGGTTCGCCGGGACGACTTCGTACTTGGTCTTGCGGGCGATGCTGATTCGACGCGGCATCTAGCGGGCCCCCGGCTTGGCGCTGGCCTTGGCGCCGTACTTGCTGCGACCCTGCCTGCGATCGCGCACGCCGGCGGCGTCGAGGGTGCCGCGGATGATGTGGTACTTGACCGACGGCAGATCCTTGACCCGGCCCCCACGGACCAGGACCACCGAGTGCTCCTGGAGGTTGTGGCCGATGCCCGGGATGTAGGCGGTGACCTCCATCTGATTGGTCAGTCGTACGCGGGCGATCTTGCGCAACGCGGAGTTCGGCTTCTTGGGCGTCATCGTCCGGACCTGCAGGCAGACACCCCGCTTCTGGGGTGCGCCCGGGATCGAGACCTGGCGCTGCCGCAGGCTGTTCCAGTTCTTGCGCATGGCGGGCGCCTTGATCTTGGAGATCTTGCGCTTGCGGCCGTGGCGCACGAGCTGACTGATCGTCGGCACGAAGACGCTACTCCTTTTCTCGGTCCGGTCAGGTGTCAATGGCGCTCGCCGTCGACGGAGTCCGGTCGCTCGGCGTCGCGCGCTGGTTGTGGCGAGCGATGGTGACCGGGTTCTGGGGCTCGAAGAATGGTCCTCGGCGAACGCGCCAAAGGCGGACCCCTCCCGAGGCCACGATCGCAGATTCTAGCAGCGGCCGGACGAGGGTGTCAACCGGGCGCCGGCCGCCGCCTGGCTCGAATGCCGGCCCTTTCAGCTCTCCTCGACGGCCTCGGCAAGGACGCCGACATCGTCCCGAACGGCGCCGCCCAACTCGGCTCCGGCCGTGTCGTCGGTTGCCATGAACGGATTGGTCGCGTCGTCGTCGCTGCCACCGCCGCCCGATCCCGCGATCGTGGCCGCCAGCGCGAGGCCGGCCGCCTGGTCGTCGGCAGCGCGGTTCTCACCTTCGTCCAGGAACGGGTTGTACTCCGTCCCGAGCTCGTCGAGGGCTTCGCCGGCAAGGGCCTCGATGGCCGCCCGCCGTTCGCGCTCCTTGCGCGCGGCCACGTTGGCCGGCGCGCCCGTCCCGGCCGGGATGAGCTTGCCGATGATGACATTCTCCTTCAGGCCGATCAGGTGGTCCTTGGCGCCATTGATGGCCGCTTCGGTGAGCACCCGAGTCGTCTCCTGGAAGGAGGCTGCGGCCAGGAAGCTTGAGGTATTGAGCGAGGCCTTGGTGACGCCCAGCAGCACGGTCTGGGCCGTGGCCGGTTCGCCGCCCTCGGCCAGGACGCGGTTGTTGTGCTGTTCGAACTCGAGCCGGTCGACGAGCTCCGTGGGCAGCAGATCCACGTCGCCCGGCTGGTCGATGCGGACCTTGCGGAGCATCTGCCGGACGATGATCTCGATGTGCTT
>JBKKDW010000269.1:0-7028 GCA_046708025.1 Candidatus Limnocylindrales bacterium | reverse complement strand
AGCGCGCGGCTCAGGCAAGTCCACCCTCCTCCACGCCTTGCTGGACTTCCTGCCACCGGCCACGCGGGTCGTCGAACTGGCCGGCGAGGCTGAGAGATTCGGCTGGCTGCCTCAGGCATCCGAACTGGGCTGGCCCGCCGCCGCCCGCCCGCCCACACACAACACCCGTCCGATTCGTCCGGACGACACGGTCCTGCTCGCCGCGGAGCTGTCCGATCACACCCCGGCCTACACCTGGGGCGCGGCGGCCCGGATCGCCGTGCGCGCGGCCTCGATCGGCTATGGCCTGGCCGCCACGATCCATGCCGAGTCGCTCGACGCCGTCTTCGACGTCCTGCGCCGGACGCCGGTCGGCCTGACCGACGACGAGCTGTCGCGACTGGGCGTGGTCCTGATCCTGCGTCGGGTGGCCGGCGGCCGTCGGCGTGTCGTCGCCGCGCACTACGTCCGGCCCGTCGTGCGCGATGTCCACGGGCACCTGCAACGACCCCGGCCGGCCGTGCTGGCGATCTGGGATCCGGGCACGGATCGATTCGAGCAGTTTGCCTGGGGCGTCACGCCGGAGCTGGCGATGCGCGTCGGGCGCAAGGCCGGCGACTTCGAGCAGGAGGTCGATGCCCGACGCGATCTCCTGGGATCCCTCGTGGCAGGCGATGTCAGGGATGTGGCCGGCGTCCGAGCCGCTCTCGCCCGATATCGCCCGGTCAGCGCGCCGGCCCGGCACTGAGGACTCGTCATGACGACCGCCCCGCCGCCGACGACCCTCGCCGAACTTCGGGCATCGGGCTGGCACTCCCGCTCGGTCAAGGCAGAACTCCGGACCAACCTGCTCGCCCGGATCGCCGCCGGCGGGCAGGTGTTGCCGGGGATCGTCGGGTTCGAGGAGTCGGTCGTTCCCGCCATCGAGAACGCCATCCTGGCCGGCCAGGACCTGGTCTTCCTGGGCGAACGCGGCCAGGCCAAGACCCGAATGGCGCGCCTGCTCGTCGGACTGCTCGACCCGTGGCTGCCGGTCGTGCGCGGTGGCGAGCTCAATGACGATCCGTATGCCCCGGCCAGCCCCGCCGGGTTGGCCATCATTGAGCGGGACGGCGGCGCGACCGCCATCGACTGGCTGGCGCGTGACCGGCGCTACGCCGAAAAGCTGGCCACGCCGGACATCACGATCGCCGACCTGATCGGTGAAATAGATCCGATCAAGGTGGCCGAGGGCCGCTACCTCTCCGACGTGCTGACCCTCCACTACGGGCTCATCCCGCGGGCCAACCGGGGCATCGTCGCCATCAACGAGCTGCCCGACCTGGCGGAGCGGATCCAGGTCGGGCTGCTCAACATCCTCGAGGAGCGCGATGTGCAGATCCGCGGCTTCGTGGTCCGGCTGCCGCTCGACCTGTACGTCGTCGCCTCGGCCAACCCCGAGGACTACACCTCGCGCGGCCGGATCATCACTCCGCTCAAGGATCGCCTGGGGTCGCAGATCCGGACCCACTACCCGCGCACGCTCGAGGACGAGATGGCCATTGTCCGGCAGGAGAAACATCGATTCGAGGCAGAGGACGACATCCCAGCCGTGGTCGTGCCGGCGTTCATGGAGGAACTGGTCGCCGAGCTGACCCACATGGCCCGCCGCTCCCCGGAGATCAGCCAGCGCTCCGGGGTCAGTGTCCGGGTCTCGGTCGCGAACGCGGAGGTGCTGGAGGCCGCGGCACTCAAACGGGCGATCCGTCTCGGTGAGCCGGTGGGGGCACCGCGGGTGTCGGACCTGGGCGCCGTTGTCGCCTCGACCGTCGGCAAGGTAGAGCTGGAATCGATCGGCGACGAAACGCCCGTGGAACGAATCGTGGAGCGGCTCATCAGCAAGGCACTCAACGCCACCTTCAGCCGGCGCGCTTCGCTCGACGATCTGGAGGCTGTTGTCGACGCTTTCGACGACGGCTTCACGGTGGAGACCGGCGATCGGACGCCATCGCGCGAGTACGTCGTGTGGATGCGCCAGGTTCCCGGATTGGCCGCCTCGGTCCGCGGTCTTGGCGCGTTCGACGTGACCGATGGAGCTGAGGATCCCGCCGTCGTCGCCTCCGCCGTCGAGTTCCTGCTGGAGGGCCTGCACCTGGCCCGGCGACTCAACAAGGACCGCATCCCTGGCGGGACGGTCTACCACCGGTGACCAGCCAGGGCGCTCGTGCCCGCTACTCCCGCTGGGACGGTACGCAGCGGTTGTCCGACCTCGAGGTGGACGAGATCCTGGACGCGCTGGCCGATGACGTGATGGCCGAAGGCGATCTCGCCGACGCGCTCCGGCGCCTGATGGAGCGTGGCTGGCGGACGGGCGACGCCACGCGGGGTGACCTGGTCGGCCTGCGCGACCTGCTCCAGCGGCTCGACCAGCGGCGCGAGGAGCTGCTCGACCGCTACCGGCTGGATGACGTGCTTGGCGACATCCGCCGCGAACTCGACGAGATCGTCGAGGAGGAGCGGACCGGTATCCAGCGCCGGCTGGACGATGCATCGGCGCCGTTGGGCCGCGACGGCGACGGACAGGAAACGGCTGGAGGGGCCGACCTGCGCGCCCTGCTCCGTGACGTCGCGGCTCGACGGCTCGACCAGCTCGACGCACTGTCGCCCGAGATCGGTGAGCGGATCCGAGGCCTCCACGAGTACGACTTCCTCGAACCAGGTGCGCGCGAGCGGTTCGGTGCGCTGGTCAGGCGCCTCCGGCAGCAGGTCCTCGACCAGTATGTTGCCGGCGTGTCCAGGGCCATCGAGGCGTTGACCCCGGAGGACCTGGCAGCGAACCGGGCGATGGTGCGCGACCTCAATGAGCTGATCCGGGAGCGGATCGACGGCGCCAACCCGGACGCCTCGGCGTTCCTCGCCAGGCACGGCCACTTCTTCCCGGGAGCGCGGACCTTCGACGACGTCATCGATCAGCTGGCCCAGCGGATGGCCGCCATGCAGTCATTGCTGCGCTCGATGAGCCCCGAGCAGCGCGCCGAGCTGCACTCGATGATGGAGGCGCTGCTGCGCGACGACCGCCTGCTGATCGACCTGGCCCAGCTCGCGTCCAACCTCAACCTGCTGCTGCCGGGCGGTCTCGGCCAGCGTGTTCCGTTCGCCGGTGACGATGCGCTCGATCTGGATGGCGCGATCGCCCAGATCGGCCGGCTGCAGGCGATGGATCGGCTGGAGGAGGCGCTCGCCGAGGTCGAATCGCCGGGCGATCTGGACGCCATCGACCGGGCGGGCGTCCGTGACCTGCTCGGCGACGACGCGGCGCGCGAGCTCGACGCCCTGGCGCACCTGGCGCAAAGGCTCGAGGACGCCGGCTACCTGACGCGTGACGGCGACCGGCTCCAGTTGACCCCGCGCGGCAACCGCCGGATCGGCCAGAAGGTGCTGGACGACCTCTTCGCGAGGCTTCAGCGCGACGCCTTCGGCGGCCATCGCCTGGAGCGGGCCGGCCGGGGCGGGGAACGCGACGACACGACCAAGCCGTACGAGTTCGGGGACCCGTTCCATCTCGACCTGCGCGGAACCCTGGTCAACGCCCTGGGTCGCGAGGAAAATGCGCCCGGTGCTCGCCGCGCGGCGAACGGCGAGCGACGCCCCATCCGCCTCCGGCCGTCCGACTTTGCCGTCCATCGGACGGAGCAGCTGACCCTCACCTCGACCGTCCTGCTCGTGGACATGAGCCGGTCGATGCTGTTGCGCGGCTGCTTCCTGGCCGCCAAGAAGGTCGCGGTCGCGCTCGACACGCTGATCCGCACGCAATACCCGCGCGACCACCTGTCCGTCATCGGATTCGCCTATTACGCCCGCGAAATCCCGCAGGGCACCCTGGCCGGGTTGACCTGGCACGGCTATGAATACGGCACCAACCTCCAGCACGGCCTGCTGCTGGCGCGGCGAACCCTGGGCCGCTACCCGGCGACCAACAAGGAGATCGTGGTCATCACGGACGGCGAGCCGACCGCCCACTTCGAGAGCGGCCAGGTGGAGTTCAGCTATCCGCCAACCCGACGCACCATCGGCGAGACCCTGCGAGAGGTGCAGCGCTGCACGAAGGAGGGGATCACGATCAACACGTTCATGCTGGAGCGGTCGCGCGCGCTGGCCGACTTCGTGGCCCTCATGACCCGGCTCAATCGCGGGCGTGCCTTCTACGCGACGCCAGAACGCCTCGGCGAGTATGTCCTGGTCGACTACGTCAATCGACGCACGAAGCGCGTGTCGTAGGGCCCGCTACCATTGGCGGGACCAACCTGCCAGGAGTCCCGTCCGAATGCCTCACGTCGCGATCTCGCCCAGCGACCTGCTCGCCCGCCTCGCCGCGAGCGCCCACCTCGAGGGTGAACGCCTGGTGATCGACGACGAGGCTGCCTTCCGCAGCGGCGGCATCCGCGATCTGGCCTGGACCGCGGCGTTCTCCACCGACGAGGCCACGACCGCGGCCGCCCAATGGCTGGTCTGGGAGGCGAGCCAGGAACTCGGCGCACGCTCGGCCAGCATCCAGGGTCTGTACGAGGCGCGGGCGCGCGATGAGATCTCCGGCTTTACTGTGCCGGCGATCAACCTGCGAGCGCAGACCTTCGACATGGCCCGCACCATCTTCGAGGCGGCCGAGGCAGCCGACGTCGGCGCAGTCATCCTGGAGATCGCTCGAAGCGAGCAGACCTACACGTTCCAACGCCCCACCGATTTCGCCACGAGCGCCCTGGCCGGCGCCATCGCCGCAGGCTGGCGGCAGCCCGTCTTCCTCCAGGGCGACCACTACCAGTTCAACGCCAGGAAGTACGCCGCCGATCCTGAGGCGATGACCGAGGAGATCCGGCGCGCCTGCCGTATCGCGATCGACGCCGGCTACCGCAATATCGACATCGACTCGTCGACCCTGGTTGACCTGTCAAAGCCCAGCGTCGACGAAGAGCAGCGCGAGAACTACGCCCGCGCGGCCGAGCTGACCGCGCTGATCCGCAGCCTCGAGACTGACGGGGTGACCGTCAGCGTGGGCGGTGAGATCGGCGAGGTCGGCACCCAGAACTCCACGGTCGACGAGATTCGGGCCTACCTGGATGGCTATCGGCGTGAACTCGACCGGCTCGCCCCCGGTGCCGTCGGGGTCAGCAAGGTGAGCGTCCAGACCGGGACCTCGCACGGTGGTGTGCCCCTTCCCGACGGGTCTGTGGCGGCGGTCAAGCTCGACTTCGACGTCCTGCGCGCGCTTGGCGAGGTCGCCCGTGCGTACGGCGCCGCCGGGGCCGTCCAGCACGGCGCCTCGACCCTGCCCGACGAGCTGTTTCACCGGTTCCCGGCGGTCGAGACGGCCGAAATCCACCTGGCGACCGGGTTCCAGAATGCGCTCTACGAGCACCCCGCCTTCCCGAAGGCGCTCCAGCGCGAGATCGAGGCGTGGTGCTTCGGCAACGCGGCCGACGAGCGCAAGGCGGACCAGACCGACCAGCAGTTCGTGTACACCACCCGGAAGAAGGCGATCGGGCCGTTCAAGCGCCAGCTCTGGGACATGGCCACGAAGGACGAGATCCTGGCGGCGCAACGACGCAAGATCTCATACCTCTTCACCGAGCTCGGGGTCAACGACTCCGCCGGCATGATCGAGCGCTACGTCCAGCCGGTCGAGGTCCATCGCCCGATCCCCGACGCGCTCCAGACGGCGGTCGCGGCCGGCTGAAGGGCGCCGCGGTCGATCTCGACTGGCACCTGACACCCGCTGCGAATCCCGCGCCATCGGGCGTGCCCCCGTGCGAGTTCCGTCGTCAACGGGCGAATGCACGGTGCTATCCTCGCCCGCAGGAGGGCAGACTCGCACCGGCACGTGCGGCGGTAGGAGGAGGACAACCCGTGGCGGGATCAGGTGGCGGCGCCCAGGACGTGGCAGCACGCGACGATGCGCATCTGCGCTCACTGGGAATCAAGCCGGAGTTGAGACGGACGCTCGGCTTCCTGTCAAACTTCGCGATCGCGTTCAGCTTCATCAGCGTTTCGACCGGGTCGTACGGGAACTTTGGAGTCGGCCTGAGCCAGGCGGGCCCGGCCTTCTTCTGGTCGTGGCCGATCGTCATCGTCGGCCAATTCATCGTCGCGCTTGTCTTCGCCGAGCTGGCCAGCCACTTCCCGGTCGCGGGCTCGATCTACCAGTGGTCGAAGCGCCTGTCCAATCGAACCCTGGGCTGGTTCACCGGCTGGTTCTACTTCTGGGCCCAGGTCGTGACCGTGACCGCGGTCGCCGTCATCGTCGCCTACGTCATCGACGGCATCCATGGCCCGGTCGGGGACACCCCGTTTCTCGACACGCCGGACCCGACCGGCCGGACGACCATGTTCACGTTCATCTCGCTGGTCACGCTCGTCGCCACGACCCTGATTAACGCGTATGGGGTCCGGCTGTTGTCGATCCTCAACAACATCGGTGTCGGGACCGAAATCCTCGGGATGGTCGTGTTCGCGCTCGTGCTGCTGTTCTTCGCGAACAACCAATCGCCGAGCATCCTGTTCGAGTCCGCTGGCACCGAGGCGGCGATGGGCGGGAACTACCTGCCGGCCTTCGCGCTCGGGATGTTCATGGCGCTCTTTGTCGTATACGGCTTCGACACCGCTGGGACATTCGGTGAGGAGACGGTCGACGCCGGCCGGCAGGCACCGCGCGGGGTGCTGTGGTCGGTAGCGATCTCGGGAATTGTTGGAACGGTCTTCCTCCTGGCCGTGATCCTGGCCATTCCCGACGTTCCGACGGCGATGGGGCAGTTCTTCCCGATCGCGGATACGGTCACCGCGACCCTCACGTTTGAAATCTTGGCCGGGATCACGGTAGGTGAGGTCTACCTCTTCGTGATCCTGGTCTCCGTGCTGGTGTGCACCCTGGCGATCCAGGGTGCTGCGACCCGGATGATGTTCTCGATGAGCCGCGACCGGCATTTGCCGCTCGGGTCGCTATGGGGGCGTGTCAACTCGACCTTCAAGACTCCGGCCAACGCTGCGATCGCGGTCGGGGTTCTCGCCGCGATCCCCAT
>JBKKDW010000268.1:0-2655 GCA_046708025.1 Candidatus Limnocylindrales bacterium | reverse complement strand
GCGGCGCCATCGCCGACCGAGTCGATCGGCGGCGGATGGTCGTCCTCGTGGACCTGGGGCGTGCCATCGTCCTGGTGGTGCTCGTCGCCACGATCGTCAGCGGGACCGTCAACATCGCAATCGTTCTGGCCGCGTTGTTCGTCCTCGGCACGGCGGAGACCTTCGCCGACGCCGCGAGTGGCGCCCTGCTACCCGGTCTCGTGGCCCGGGAGGACCTCGGAATCGCCAATGCGCGGATGCAGGGCGCGTTCCTGCTCACGAACCAGCTGGTGGCCCCACCGATCGGCGCGTTCCTGTTCGCCGTGGGCATGGCGCTGCCATTCGCGACGAACGCCGCCTGCTTCGCCCTTGGCGCGCTCCTGGTCACGCGAGTCATCACGAGCGCGAGGACCGAGGTACTCGGTCCGTCCAGCTTGCGAGCCGACATGGTCGAAGGCATCCGCTGGCTCGCGGCGCACCCGCCCATGCGGACCCTCGCGCTGACCATCTTCACCTTCAACGTCACGTATGGAGCGGCGTGGTCGGTGCTCGTTCTGTATGCCACGGAGCAGCTGGGCCTGGACGCAGTGGGCTTCGGTCTCCTGTCGACGGCGGTGGCCGTCGGCGGCGTGATCGGAATCGCCTCGTATGGCCGCCTGGAGCGACGGTTCTCGCTGGGCGACATCATGCGCGTCGGTCTCCTGATCGAGACGGCCACGCACCTGGTGCTTGCCGTGACGACGTCGGCGGCGGTGGCGCTGCTCACCATGATCGTGTTCGGGGCGCACGCCTTCGTCTGGGGCACGACATCCACGGTCGTGCGGCAGCGCGCCGTCCCCGACGAGCTCCTGGGCCGCGTCGGTGGTGTCTATCGCGTCGCGTTGATGGGCGGGCTGGTGATCGGTACGCCGATCGGCGGCGTCCTGGCGCGGACCTTCGGGATCGCGGCGCCGTTCTGGTTCGGATTCGTCGGTTCAGCGGTGCTCGTGGTCCTGCTGTGGCGGCAGTTCGAGCACATCGCCCACGCCGGTGACAAAATGGAGCCCAGACGGGCCGGGGCTGGTGATCTGACCTAGTTGAGCGCCACGATCAGGCTGGAGACGAGCAGGAGCATCGCGACCGGCACCCAGATCCGGCGTTCGCCCGCGCCGCGCAAGTGCATCGATCGACCACTGACCCGGGCCCTGATCGAGGCGCTCCTGTCCGGTTGAGGGCGCGGGCGCCCGACCGCTAGACGGGCGAAGTCCCTGACGGGGCGTCGAGCGGCTGGGTATCGTCGGGGCCGGACGCGTAGCCCGTTCGCCGCCACTCCGCGTATCCAGTGACCAGACCATCGTCATCGACGGTCAGGTCGGCCTCGAACGTGCCGCTCGCGTAGTGGTAGGTGAACTCGTCGAGTCGCGTGTAGGTCTGAGCGGCCTTGACCACGGTGAGCTCGGGGAACTTGACCCATGCGGCCTGGATCGTCTGTGACGTCCCGATCCCGAGTCGGAGGCGTCGGATCGGCAGGGTGTTCGTGGACGGGCTGCAGCCGAGATCGATGTCGGTGCAGCCTTTGAGGCCGCGAGCCGCTACGCCATCGACCGTCCAGCTGCCCTTCGCGTTCCGCTCCAGCGTGATCGTCCGCGTCTCGAACCCGCGCAGATCGCGAACGTGTACGGCGGTCGTCATCCCCGCGCGGTCCGTGAGCACGCGGTACTCGACCCGAACGGGCGCGCCAGCCTCGGCGCCAAGCACCGTGCCAACGAGCGAGAGCCCGCTGTCGCGGAGCGTGAGGGTGCAGTGCTCGTCGGCCTCCACCTCATCGGATCGCCGCCACGCAACTCGTCTTGTCGTCATTCGCGGATACGCCTCGGTAGCTTGCTGAGTCTGCGAACAAGGTACGCCGAGGCCCGCCCTCCGGAGGGCGATCACTCGGCTCGCGCGGCACGCCTCCGCCGTTGGTGGTCGAGGCTCCTGAAATCGAGGAACCGGCGCAGTTCCGCCAGCCGTCCGTCGCGGACTCGATAGAAGTCTGCCGCGCGCACGTCGATCGGGTTGCCGGTCTCAGCGTGGTTCGCCACGATGCGCCACCAGCAGGCGACCGCCTCCTCGTCCGCGACGATCTCCTCCACGGTCCAGTGGTCGTCCGGGTAATGCAGCGCGTGCGCGACCAGGAACTCCTTGTGCCGTTCCCGGCCGGCGGCCGCCTCCGCGTCGGTGTCGTTGTTGTAGTACATGACGAAGTCATCGGTCAGGAGCTCGTCGAGGCTGAGGAGGGCATGGTCACGATCCGGACCATTCACCCCGCTGACGCATTCCTCGAAATACCGACGGACGAGCGCGGCGTTCTGCTCGGCGGTCATTCGAACCTCCCTTCGACTCCACGAGCATCGCACGCGTGGCGACGCCGCGGATGTTCCGGGGGCGGGTCACGGCGCTCAGGCCCATCGCGATCAGCCAGGCATCGGTCGTCGTGATCCCGGCCCGCTGCCAGAACCCGGACTCGGGCCGAACCAGCGACATACCGAGGCAGGCCAGCGAAGCGGCTCCAACCGCCACGGAGGCCACACCCAGCCGACGGTTCTGCTCCGCGAGGATTGGGGCGGCCGACGGTGCCGTGGCGGCAAGGGCCAGGTACCCGAGTCCGGCGACCACGGAATGGGCTCGATCGCCCATTGGGGATCGCCCCAGTGG